>JAATFK010000505.1 GCA_015655225.1 Solirubrobacterales bacterium
CCGCCGGCGCAGACCGAGCCGGACAGCGCCCGGGCCGCCCGCCGCGAGCGCGATCCCGGCGAGCGGCCCGACCAGCAGCCAGCCGGCCGCCAGCAGCGCCACCGTCCCGACGAGCGCGAGCCGGCGGCGCTCCGGCGCGCTCGGCTCACGGCCGTCGCGCGCCGCGCTCAGCAGTGGAGCGAGCCCGCCCGCGAGCGCGCGGGTGAGCGCGAGCCCCTCGACCGCCGCCAGCGCCTCCCACAGCGCCAGCACGCCGAGCCCCGCCGCGGCCGCCGCCAACGGCGCGGCGCTCACGCCCCACCGTCCAGCCGTGCCGCCACGACGGCCGCCGCCAACGGCGCCCCGCTCACGCCCCCGCCTCCAACCGCGCCACCAGCTCCGGCGGGAGCGGCGCCTGCCACCACGGCCGCCCGTCGCGCAGCGCGAACAGCTCGCGCGTCCCGACGCCGCCGGGTGCCCGCACGACCTCGCTGACAGCGACGACGCGGCGGCGGCCGTCGCCCTCGCGCCGCTGGTGCACGACGAGGTCGATCGCGCCCGCCACCTGCTCGCGGATCGCGGCGTGCGGCAGCGCCACGTCGGCCATCAGCGCAAGCGTCTCGACCCGCCGCAGCGCCTCCTCCGCGGAGCCGGCGTGGACCGTCGAGAGCGAGCCGTCGTGACCGCTCGCCATCGCGCTCAGCATGTCGAGCGCCTCGCCACCCCGCACCTCGCCGACCACGATCCGGTCGGGCCGCATCCGCAGCGCGTTGCGCACGAGCCGCCGGATCGTCACCTCGCCACGTCCCTCGAGGCTCGCCGGCCGCGCCTCCAGCCGCACCACGTGCGGCTGGCGCAGGCGCAGCTCGGCCGCGTCCTCGATCGTGACGATCCGCTCCTCGTCGGGGACGAAGCTCGCGAGCGCGCTGAGCGTCGTCGTCTTCCCGGAGCCGGTCCCGCCGCTCACCAGCAGCGTCAGCCGCGCCCGCACGCAAGCGCGCAGAAAGTCCCGCAGCTCGGCGTCGAGCGTGCCGTTCTCGACCAGCTCCTCGGGCGTGAAACCGCGCCGGCGAAAGCGCCGGATCGTCAGGATCGGCCCGTCGAGCGCGAGCGGCGGGATCACGACGTTCACGCGCGAGCCATCCGCCAGGCGCCCGTCCACCAGTGGCTCGGCCTCATCGACGCGCCGGCCGAGCGGGGCGAGGATCCGCTCGATCGCGTCGCGCAGCTCACCAGCCGACCCGAACGCGACCGCGGTCGGCTCGATCCGCCCGTGCCGCTCGATCCACACCGACCCGTCACGGCCGGCGCCGTTCACCATCACCTCGTCCACGGACGGGTCCGTCAGCAGCGGCTCCAGCGGCCCGAGCCCGAACGAGCGCTCCGCCACGAGCCGCTCCAGCTCCAGCCGCTCCGGCTCGCTCAGCAGCGCCGCCTCGCGGCGCACGAGCGCCGCGATCCGCGCCGACGCGTCACCGTCGCCCTCCCCCGCCTCCCGCACGAGCCGGTCGCGCACGGCGTCGGCGAGCCGTTCCAGTCCCTCACTCCGATTGGTCATGAGAGACCGGAGGGGGACCGCGCGCGAAGTTCGCCCCCCGGCCCTCAGCCTCTCAGCCCAGCGGCGAGCTGCGTCTCGCGACGGAGACGGCGGCGCCCATCGACGGCCCCGGAGCCGGTCCCGCGGCCGGCTCGCGGACGCCGTCCGCCACGGCCGGGACCGCCGGCCAGCGCTCGACCACCCGCACGAGCGCCTCGACGACCTCGGGCGCGAACTGGCTGCCGGCGTGGGCCCGCAGCTCCTCCAGCGCCGCCGCGCTGCTGCGGGCGCGGCGATACGAGCGGTCGGTCGTCATCGCGTTGAAGGCATCGCAGGCGGCCACGACGGTCGCCTCGCGCGGGATCTCGGCGCCGGCGAGGCCGTCGGGATAGCCGTTGCCGTCCCAGTGCTCGTGGGAGGCGCGGACGATCCGGCCGACGTCGCCGAGCGCGCCGCCGACGCGGTCGAGCATCCGCTGGCCCTCGATCGTGTGCGTCTTCATCAACGTCCACTCGGCCTCGTCGAGCGGTCCCGGTCTGTTGATGATCTCCTTCGGGATCACGATCTTGCCGATGTCGTGGAGCA
>JAATFK010000702.1 GCA_015655225.1 Solirubrobacterales bacterium
GGCAGGTCCTCGACCAGCACGATCCGCTTCGGCGCCTCGAAGCCCGCGAGCGTCTCGCGCGAGTAGGCGATCAGCGCCTCGGGGTCGGGCGTCGTGCCCGGCGCGGGGACGACGAAGGCCGTCACGGCCTCGCCCCAGCGCTCGTGCGGGAGCCCGACGACGGCGGCCTTCTGCACCTCCGGGTGGAGGTGGAGGATCGCCTCGACGCGCAGGCTGGAGACGTTCTCGCCGCCCGACTTGACGACGTCCTTCGAGCGGTCGACCATGATCCGCAGGCCGTCCTCGTCGTAGGTGCAGACGTCGCCGGAGTGGAACCAGCCGCCGCGGAACGCCTCGGCGGTGGCGCCCTCGTCTCTGTAGTAGCCGGCCGTCACGACCGGCGAGCGGTAGACGACCTCGCCCGGGACGCCGACCGTCCCGGCCAGCGATCTGCCTTCCTCGTCCACGATGTCGCCCGCGACGAGCGGGTTCGGCACGCCGACGTAGTTGAGCGCCGGCGAGGTCGCCTCGAACGTCTCGCGCCACTTGTCGGGCCAGAAGCGGTGGCAGGAGATCGCCTCCGTCTGGCCGAGGATCTCGCACGTCACGAGGTCGTCGGAGCAGAGCCGCTTGAGGTCGGCGACGAGCTGCGGCGGCGCGGCCGTCCAGCCGAAGACGGCGACGCCGAGGGTGGAGGCGTCGAAGCGCTCGTGGTCGCTGTCGAGCACGTTCACGAGGTCGGTCAGCATCGCCGGCGAGCCGCTCCACAGCGCGGTCACTCTCTCCTGCGTGATCGCCGTGGCGATCTGCTCGGGGTCGTAGCCGCGACCCATCACGAGCGTGCCGCCGGAGAGGAACGCGGGGATCGAGAAGATCTGGTCCGCGATGTGGTAGATCAGCGGCAGGAACGCGGCCAGCTTGAGGTCGCACTCGATGTGGTTGCCGCGCGTGAGCGTCAGCGCGAACGAGTAGGCGGCCAGGTAGCTGTAGCTGTGCGAGATCATCACGCCCTTCGGCAGGGCCGTCGTTCCCGACGTGAAGATGATCTCCCAGATGTCGTCGCCGTGGATCTCGACCTCGGGCTCCGTGGTCGGCGCGTCGCCGAGGAAGTCGAGGAAGCCGACGCTGCCCTCGACCGGGCCGCCGCCGATCTCGATCGTCACGTCCGGCGTGATCCCCCGGCGCGCGAACGCCTCCTGCGCTCTGGGCCACAGCACCGCGTCCACGAGCGACAGTCTCGGGTCGACTCTCTCGAGCAGGTGCGCGACGACGTCCGGCGCGAGCATCGGGTTGATCGGGACGCACGTGAGCCCCGCCTTCGCGATCCCGAACTTCGTCAGGTACGCCTCGGTCGAGTTCTCGCAGAAGAGGACGACGCGGTCACCCCGCTCCAGCCCGCGCGCCAGCAGCGCGTTCGCGATCCGGTTGGCCAGCTCGTCGGCCTGGCGGTAGCTGACGCGCTGGTGCTCGGGGTGCGCGTAGGCGCCCTCCCAGGCGACGATCGCGTCCTTGTCGGGGTAGCTCCAGGTGAGGCGCTCGAACAGGTCGCCGACGCTGGTGCGCTCCCAGCGGGCGACCGCGCGGCGGCCGTGCAGATTCGTGACGTCCATGCGCCTGAACGCTAGGCCGCGATGCGGTCAGACGGTCCTAGCGCAACCGCCAGTCGCCCGCGCGAAGGGCCGGAGCTAGGGTCGGAGCAGACCATCGAGACGACTCTCAGGAGGCAGCGCGACCGTGGACTTCGAGCCGACCGATCGCTGCAAGGCGCTGCTGCAGCGCGTGCGCGAATTCATGCAGGAGAACGTCTACCCGATCGAGCGGGAGGCGGAGGAGGCGCTCGACCGCGAGGTCGACGAGCACACGCCCTTCCCGGCGATCCTCGTCGAGCTGCGCGCGAAGGCGAAGGCCGAGGGGCTGTGGAACCTGTTCCTGCCGAGCCAGGAGTACGGCCCGGGCCTGACGAACGCCGAGTACGGCGTGCTGTGCGAGGAGATGGGCCGCGCGACGCTCGTCGCCCCCTACGTCTTCAACTGCCAGCCGCCCGACAGCGGCAACGCCGAGATCCTCGCCGAGCACGCGAACCCGATCCAGCGCGAGCGCTGGCTCGAGCCGCTGCTCGAAGGCGACCTGCGCGGCTGCTTCTCGATGACGGAGCCGGAGACGGCCGGCTCGGATCCGACCTGGCTCGCGCTCTCCGCCGTCGTCGATGGCGACGACTGGGTCATCAACGGCCGCAAGTGGTGGACGACGAACGCGCTCGGCGCGGCCTTCGCGATCGTGATGGCGGTCACCGACCCCGACGCCGCCAGACACCAGCGCGCGACGATGATCATCGTCCCGACCGACGCGCCCGGCTTCAACCTCGTGCGCCCGCTCGCGAACATGGGCCACACCGCCGGTCCCGGCCACTGGGAGATCTCCTACGAGGACGTTCGCGTCCCGATCGAGGAGTCGACGCTCGGCGGTCGCGGGATGGGCTTCAGAGTCTCCCAGGACCGCCTCGGACCGGGCCGCATCCACCACTGCATGCGGCTGATCGGCGTCGCCGAGCGCGCGCTCGAGCTGATGTGCACGCGAGCGGGAAGCCGCGAGATGTTCGGCGGCGTGCTGGCCGACAAGCAGTTCGTCCAGGACTTCATCGCGACCTCGCGGATCGAGATCGACCAGGCGCGGCTGATGACGGCCTACGCCGCCTGGAAGCTCGACCAGGTCGGCAACCGCCTCGCCCGCGAGGAGCTGTCGATCACGAAGGTCGCGGTCCCGCAGATGGCGCTCAACGTGATCGACCGCGCGATCCAGGTGTGGGGCGGTGCCGGCGTCTCCGACGACACGCCGCTCGCCTCGATGTACCGCTACAACCGCATGCTGCGGATCGGCGACGGCGGCGACGAGGTGCACAAGCAGGTGATCGCCCGGATGGAGCTGCGCAAGTTCAGCGAGCTGCCGCCGGACCCGTACGTGCGCGACGCCTCGGTGCCCGTCCCGGCGGGAGAGCGTCGATGAGCGGCCCGCTCGGCACGCCGGCGTCCTCCGCGACCGACGGCAAGTACAACACGCTGCTGGTCGAGCGTCCGCGCGACGGCGTCGTCCTCGTCACGCTCAACCGCCCCGAGCGGCTGAACGCGATCACGTTCGAGATGTTCGACGAGTTCCACGCGCTGACGCGTGACCTGAAGCAGGACCGCGACGTGCGCGTCGTCGTCCTGACGGGCGCGGGACGCGGCTTCTGCGCCGGCCTCGACCTCGACGACGCGGTCACGCTGTCGGACATGACGCCGCACGAGATGATGCTCGGCCAGCAGTACTGGGCGGGCGCGTTCGCGAACTTCCACGAGCTGCCGCAACCCGTGATCGCGGCCGTCAACGGCGCCGCCGCCGGCGGCGGGCTCGGGCTCGCGCTGGTCGGCGACATCCGCATCGCCTCGCCGGCGGCGCGCTTCAACGCCGCCTTCGTCCGCATCGGCCTGTCGGCCGGCGACGTCGGCGTCTCGTGGTCGCTCCCGCGCACGATCGGGATGGGTCACGCGGCGGAGATGATGATGACCGGACGCTTCTACGACGCCGAGGAGGCCGCGACGATCGGCCTCGTCAACCGCGTCGTCCCGGCCGAGGAGCTGCTGGAGGAGAGCTTCAAGGTCGCCGAGCAGATCGCGTCCAACTCGCCGTTCGGCGTGACGCTGACGAAGCGGGTCCTGAACGCGAACGTCGACGCCGGCTCGCTCACGCAGGCGATCGAGGTCGAGAACCGCGGCCAGACGCTGGCGACGCGGGGCGAGGACTTCAGAGAGTCCCTCAGCGCCTTCCGCGAGAAGCGCGAAGCGCGCTTCACGGGCGCCTGAGTCGCATGGCTCCGCTGACGATCGGGATCGAGCCGCAGGGCACCTCGGTCCGCGCGATGGGGGAGATCGCCGCCGCCGCCGACGCGGCGGGGCTGGCGGCCGCCTGGACGCCCGAGCTGTACAACCGCTCCGCCACGATCGCGCTGGCGGAGATGGCCCACCGCACGTCGCGCTGCACGGTCGGGACGGCGATCGCCTACGGCATCGGGCGTTCGCCGCTGACGCTCGCCGCCGAGGCCCGCGACCTGGACGAGCTGTCGGACCAGCGCTTCATCCTCGGCCTCGGCAACGGCACGAGACGGATGATCGAGGACTGGCACGGCCAGGACCCCTCGGCGCCGGCGGTGCGGATGGAGGAGCTGGTCGTGCTGGTGCGCAAGCTGTGGCGCCTGCACCTGGAGCCGGTCAAGCACGACGGCCGCTTCTACCACCTCCACATCACCGCGACCGGCGACTTGGTCGCGCCGCCGCGCGAGCGGATCCCGATCTACACCGCCGGCGTGAACCCCCGCATGATCGAGACCGCCGGCCGCGTCGCCGACGGCCTGCTCGGCCACAC
>JAATFK010000527.1 GCA_015655225.1 Solirubrobacterales bacterium
GACCCTGCACGTCCCGCGCGGCGTCCAGGAAGCGGCCCTCCGGGTGACGGCAGCGACCACCGAGTTGACCGACCGGCTCGGCCGCTCGCCCGCGATCTCGGAGCTTGCGAAGGCGACCGGGCTCGACGCTGAGCAGATCACCGAGGCGCTGAGCGCGCGCACGGCGCAGGAGGCGGCCTCGCTCGACGAGCCGCGACCGGGCGGCGACGAGGGCGACGCGACCCTCGCGGAGGTGATCGGCGCGGAGGACGCCGGCATCGACCTGGCCGACCATCTCGTCACGATCGCGCCACTGCTCCGCGCGCTCCCCCAGCGCGACCGCGAAGTCCTCTTCATGCGCTTCGCGCACGACCTCACGCAGAGCGAGATCGCCGAACGCGTCGGCTGCTCCCAGATGCAGGTCTCCCGCATCCTGCGCCGGGCGATCGCGCGACTCAGTCAGGCCAGCGGCGCGACTCAGTCAGGCCAGCGAGAACCCGCAGGCCGCGCCGACCCGCCCGTCGCGGGCAGGCGCCGCGGGCTAGCGATCTGTCGCAGGCCCGCGACGACGAAGGCGGCCATCAACGCGACGTTCGTCACGCCGAGGCGGCGGTAGGGGGGCGAAGCGAGGGCCAGCGGTCCCATCGACAGGCCGTGCGCGGCGTCGATCGCCACGCCGAGCCGGAGCCGGGTCGGCGTGGGGTGGGCATCGAGCGTCGCCGCCTGGACGAGCATGCGAATCGCGAGCACGCGGGCGAGGGCCGTCTCGCCGCGGGTCCGCGCGGCGTCCGTGGCGCGAGCCGCGGCGAGCGCCGGATCGACGAGCAGCGCGACCGCGACGGCGACGCGCGCGGGCAGCAGCGGACTCACGCCGCGGCTGGTGACCTCAGCGCGCATCGGAGGTCTCGGAGGATCCCGTCAGCTCGGCCGCGCATTCCAGCAGCAGGGCGTGCACGAAGGCCTGGGGGAGGTTCCCGCGCAGCTGGCGCTGGCTGACGTCGAACTCCTCGGAGAGGAGGGCCGGCGGTCCGCAGGCGGCGCGGTTGCGCTCGAACCAGCGGGCCGCCTGGACATGCTGGCCCTGCTGCGAGTGGGCGAGCGCCATCCAGAAGCCGCAGAGCGCGAACGCGCCCTCGGCCGCACCGAGTGGCCGCGCGTCCTGGCGGAAGCGGTAGCAGTAGCCGTCCTCGGTCAGCTCGGCGTCGACCGCCGCGAGCGTCGCGAGCGAGCGGGGGTCGTCGAAGGGCAGCGCGCCACGGAGCGCGGGCGCGAGCAGCGCGGCGTCGAGGCGGTCGTCGGTCGGCGCGCGCTGCCAGCGTCCGCTGGGGTGGACGCCGGTTGCGGCGGTGGCGGCCATGATCGTGTCGGCGAGCGCGAGCCAGTGCGCGGCGAGCTCGCCGCCGGGCGCGTGCGTGCTGATCTGGCGCAGGCCGGCGACGCACATCAGGCGGCTGTGGGTCCAGTTCGCCGGGTCGAGCTCCCAGACCCCGGCGTCGGGCTCTCTCCAGCGCTCCTCGATCGCGGCGGCTGCGAGCTCGGCCGCTCGCCAGCCGTCGGCGTCGAGCCGGTCGCGCCCGGCCGCGGCGGCGAACAGCAGCAGCGACTCGCCGAACGCGTCGAGCTGGAACTGCTCGTTGACCCAGTTGCCGACGAGGTCGTTGCCGCCGGGATAGCCGGGCAGCTCCAGCCGCCGCTGATCGGGGACGGGCTGGCCGTCGACCGTGTAGGCGGGGACCAGCCGCGAGCCGTCGTCGAGCAGGCGCGCGGTGACGAACCGCACGGCGTCGTCGAGCAGCGGGTCGACGCCCGCCTTCGCGGCCGCCTGGCCGGTGTAGCACTGGTCACGGATCCAGACGTAGCGGTAGTCGTAGCTGCGGTTCGCGTCGGCGCGCTCGGGGAGCGAGGTCGTCGCCGCCGCGACCATCCCGCCGCTCGCGCTCGTCAGCCCGGCGAGCACGGCGTGGGCGTGCCGCGCGTCGCGCGGCGCGATCGTGTCGTCGAGCGGGGCGACGCGCTCGTCCCACGCCGCTTCCGTCGCCGACCAGAGGTGGTCCGGATCGATCGCGCGGTCGTCCTCCCGCTCGCCGGTCCCGTCGAGCGAGAGCACGAGGTCGTGCTGCTCGCCGGCGCGCATCCGCAGGACGAGCTCGAGCATCCGCCCGCGGTGGCCGTCCGCGTGCTCGCGCGCCGCGGACGCCCCGTCCCAGCGCAGGCGCGTCTCGCCGACCCGCCCGCGCCAGCTGCCGTCGTCGCCCCGCACGAGCCCTCTCAGCGGCGTGGCGCCGAAGCCGCCGCTCGGGTTCAGGGCGACGCGCAGGCGGGTCTCGCCCTCCAGCACGCGCAGTCGGCGGAGGATCACCGCGCGGTCGGGCGTCGCCGGCAGCGCGAGCGCGTCGCGGCTCTCGACGATCGCGCCGCCCGCCGTCACCCAGCGGCTGATCCAGATCAGCGTGCCGGGCGCGTAGGAGCCGCCCCAGACGAAGCGCTCCTCCGGGGTCACGGCGTAGGAGCCGGGGGCGCCGATCAAGGAGCCGAAGACGGCGTCGGAGTGCCAGCGCGGGAAGCACATCCAGACGATCTCGCCGCGCGGCCCGACGAGCGCGCCGCGCTCGCCGTCGGCCAGCAGCGCGTACTCGCGCAGCGCCTGGGGCGGGTAGGCGACCTGCGCGCTGGGGGAGCTGGTCACGTGCGCTTGGCCAGCGCCGCGCCGGCGACCACCGCCGCCGCGCCCGCGGCGACCGCGCCGCCGACCACGTTGCGGTGCATGTTCGCCCACAGCTGCGGGCTGCGGCGCTTCGCCTTGCCGTCGAAGATGCCGTGGGTGGCCGCCTGCGCGGGCACCGGCTCGAAGAGGTTGTAGGGACGGTCCGGCTTGACCGGTCGATCAGGCATCTGCTGGGACGAGAAGCCCTTCTTCGCCAGGTACCAGTCGGCGACGCGGGGCGCGATTCTGTCGCCGACGATCGCGCCGACCGCGCTGTAGCCGACCCAGATCTCGCGCCGGCGGTGATGGGCGGCGAAGTAGACCGCCTCGGCCGGGATCTCCGGCTCGTAGATCGGCGGCACCGGCATCGGATGGTCCGGCAGCCGCGACAGGCACCAGCTGAACTGCGGCGTGTTGACGCCGGGCAGCTGGACCATCGTGATGCGGACCTTGCTCTTGTCGTGCATCAGCTCGGTCCGGACCGAGTCGGTGAAGCCGCGCACCGCGAACTTCGCCCCGCAGTAGGCCGACTGCAGCGGGATTGCGCGGTAGGCGAGTGCGGAGCCGACCTGCACCACGGTCCCGCGGTCGCGGGTCCGCATCCGCTTGAGTGCCGACATCGTGCCGTGCACGGTGCCGAGGTACGTCACGCGCGTCGCGCGCTCGAACTCGCTCGCGTCGATCTCGCTCAGCGGCGCGAAGACGGTCGACATCGCGACGTTGACCCAGGTGTCGATCGGGCCGAAGCGCGCCTCGACGGCCTCCGCCGCGGCCTCGACCTGGGCGGCGTCGGCGACGTCGGTTCTGACGACGAGCGCGGTGCCGCCGAGCTCCTCGACCTCGCGCCGGACGTCCTCGAGCGCCGAGGCGCCGCGTGCCAGCAGTCCCACCTTGGCGCCGCGCTTGGCGAACGCGTGCGCGACCGCGCGACCGACGCCGGCCGAGGCGCCGCTGACCACGACGACTTCTGGTGTGCTCTCTCTCGCTCTGTTCATTGTGCGATTCCTACCCGGACGTCACGACTGTCACGGATGAGACAATTGTGTGGATTTGGAGGACCGCTCTGCGGGAAGCCGCGGTCAGGTGAGCGCCGGCGACTGCTCCTGGTCGGCACCGCCGCCGGAGCCGCCGCTCTCGCCGCTGAAGAAGCTGATCCGCCCGTTCGTCTCCAGGACGGCGAAGCGGATCTCCCGCAGCGAGCCGATCTGCGCGAGGCGTGCCTCTGCCTCCAGCTCGTCCCGCGTGATCCGCTGGGCGCGCATGTTGCGCTCGATCGGCTCCCCGTCGGCGACCAGCACGATCGGCTGTCCTTCGAGCACCGGACGCAGGCGCCGGAAGCGGTAGCTGAGATAGGCGGTCGCGACGGTCAGCAGCGCGAGCGTGACGATCACGGTCGTCGCGCCGGTGATCGACTGGTCGCTCTGCGTCACGCCCTGCTGGACGAGGTCGCCGATCACGACCAGCAGGATCAGGTCGAACGGCTCCATCGAGCTCAGCTCGCGCCGGCCGATCGCCCGCGTCACGACGAGGATCAGGAAGAAGACGAACGTGGCGCGGAGGACGAGGTCCATGGCAAGCCCTCCTCAGGGCAGGACGGTGAGCGTGCGCGAGATCGACGCGAGCGTCGTCCCGCCGGACGTGAGGGCGATCCCGGCCGGGCGGCGGCCGGGGTTGGTCGGATCGACCTGTGACTGGATCCAGACGGTCAGCGTGTCGCCCGGCTTTAGGTCGTCGAAGCTGAGCCCGGTCCGCTCGCCGGGCTCGCTCGACTGGCTCGACGGGTCGGGCTCGATCGAGCTGATCTGCATGCCCTCGTTCCAGCCGCGGTCGAGCACCAGCTGCGGGGATCTGATCGCGGCGCTCGCGCGCACCTCGATCCGCGACTGAACCATCAGGCCGCCACGGACGGTCGTCGGCGCCGACAGCTTCAGCGTGGCCCGCGAGTCGGCGGCGGACGAGGTCGCCGGCTGCTGGCCGATGCGGTTGTCGAGCACGAGCGCGATCCCGATCGCGAACAGCAGCACCACGACACGGCGGACCCAGGCGGCACGGGCGACCTGTCGCTCGCCGGCGCCGTCGCGGATCAGGTCTCTGAACGTGTGGGGCATCGTCGGGAGGGGCGCGTCGCCCCGCCTACCGTTCCCCGCCGGGCTCGCCCTCACGCATCTTCCGAGCTGTCCCATCTTGGCGCGTAGCTGCTC
>JAATFK010000645.1 GCA_015655225.1 Solirubrobacterales bacterium
CCGACCTCCTACGAGGGCCCGACCGGCATCGTCGGCGTGCTCCAGGCGGCGTGCGGACAGGCGGGAATCCCGGCCGCCAGCCTGTGGGCCTCGGTGCCGCACTACATCGCCTCGGCGCCGAACCCGAAGGCGGCGCTCGCGCTCGTGCGCAAGCTCGAGGGGCTCGTCGGGATCGCGATCGACGCGTCCGAGCTGGAGGTCGCCTCCGGCGACTACGAGCGCCAGGTCAACCTGGTGGTCCAGAGCGACCCCGACGTGCAGGCGTTCGTCGAGCGGCTGGAGAAGGCCGCCGACGACGAGGAGGACCCGATCGATCCCGCCGAGCTGCCGTCGGGGGACCGGATCGCGAGCGAGTTCATGCGCTTTCTGAAGCAGAGAGGCGACGATCCGGCCGCTTGAGGGTGGCCCTCAGGTGCCGACGATGGCGGTTCCCACCTTGAAGGTGCGGATCAGTCTTCCCGCCGTCACGAGGCCGTTGCCGCGGTAGGTGAAGCGCAGGTGGTAGGTGCCGGCGGTCGCGGCGGTGAAGGTCGCGCCGAAGTCGCCGTGGCTGTCGATGCGCGCGCGGCCGAGCGGGGTGAAGACGCCGTTGCCCTTCGACAGCGCGACGCTGATGACGCCGCTCGTGGCGAGGTCGCGGACTCTGCCGAACACCCGGAATCTCGGCCCCGACGTGTCGGGGTAGGTGAGCGTCGCGATGTCGAACGGGGTCACGACGCGGATTCTCACCGGCGCGCTCCAGGGCGTGCGGTGGCCGTCGGCGGAGTCACGGGCGACGACCGTGTAGGTCCCGGGGCCGGGGAAGCTGAACGTCGCCTTGCCGTTCGCGAAGGGCGCGTGGAGGGTGGCGCCTCTGATCGAGCCGTCCTTCGCGAGCTTGGCGTTCGCGGCGAAGCGCACGTCGCGGACCTGTGAGCCGGGGTCGGCGCTGATCGGCACGACGAGCGGTCTGCGGGTCGCACTGCCGACGGAGCGCAGCACGTAGCGCGCGACCGGCGGCACGACGACACGGCCGGCGATCGTGAACGGGAAGGCGCCGGACCCAGCGGCCGCCAACGTGCAGCCGGCGTCACCGACCGCATAGACGGTCACCGTGACGGTGTATCTGCCATTGCCGCGGAACGGCAGCTGGAGGTTGGTCGGTCTCGTCGGGTCCTGGCAGGTGACAGGGCTGGCGGCCGCCTTGCCGCCCGGGTCGGTGACGGTGACCGAGTAGCGGCCGCCGGGATCGGGAGCGACCGCGATCGCCGGCCGCAGCGTCCGGATCGACGGCGGCGCGGCGGGGTTGATCGCGACCGGCGCGCCAGTGTCCCCGGTCACGGAGACGGCGAGGGCCGAGGCGCTCGCCGGCACCGCCCCGAGCGCGAGCAGGACGGCGGCGGCTGCGAGCAGCGGACGACGGCGACGGGATGGCATGCGCATGGGGCCTCCGAGACGTGGAATCACGCTTGGGATCTGCCCGCTATCGCGCCGGACGATGCGCGGCGCGTTCGCGATCGGCCGCGGCTACCCCACCCCCGACCCGACCACCACCGGCGCGGCGGCCGTCTCGGGTGGGGCGGGGGCGGTGGTGTGCTGGTGGATCGTGCCGATCGCTCGGGCGGCGGCGAGGCCGAGCAGGGAGGCGACCGCGATCATCAGCCAGCAGTGGCGGAAGCTTGCGACCGGGTCGCTCGCGTCGGGCGAGGCGAGCAGCGCGACGACGATCGCCACGCCCAGCACCGAGCCGAGCTGCCGCGACATCGTCAGCACCGCCGAGCCGGTCGCGAAGCGCGCCGGCGGCAGCGACGCGGCGGCCGCGCTCGACAGCGACGGCAGCGCCAGGCCGACGCCGGTCCCCGTCATCAGCTGACCCGGGAACAGCTCGGTCCAGTAGGCCGCGTGCGGGCCCACCCGCCACAGCCACCACGCCCCGCCGCAGGCGAACAGCGTCAGCCCGGCCATCGCCAGCACCCGCTGCCCGGCGCGCCGCACGAGGTGGCCGGCCTGGAACGCGAACGTCGCCGCCAGCAGCGGCCCCGGCGACAGCGAGAGCCCGGCGACGAGCACTGAGTCGCCCCACACGTCGGTCATGAAGAGCACGTTCGTCAGCAGCATCGCGGCGAAGCCGACCGAGAACAGCAGCGTCGCCAGGTTCGCCATCGCGAACGAGCGCACCCGCAGCATCGCCGGATCGATCACCGGCGTGGGATGGTGGTGGCAGCGGATCCAGAAGAGCGCCAGGCCGGTGGCCGACCCGACCAGCGCGGCGACCGTCCGCCCGTCGATCCAGCCCCAGTCGGGCGTCTTCACGAGCCCGAGCGCGAGCACCGCGATCGAGGCCGTCAGGAGCGCGGTCCCGAGCAGGTCGGGCCGTGCTCTCGTCGCGTCGCGCTGCTCCCGCAGCAGTCGCAGCGAGAACACGAGCGCGACCAGTCCGACGGGGATGTTGACGAGGAAGACGAGCCGCCAGCTCGCCTCCACCAGCACCCCGCCGAGCACCGGCCCGGCGGCCGCCGCGACCGCGCCGACCCCGGCCCAGGCGCCGATCGCCGCCGCCCGCTGCGCGGGCGGGAACTCCGGCAGCAGCAGCGCCAGCGAGGTCGGCATCAGGAGCGCCGCCCCGGTCGCCTGCAGCACGCGCGCGGCGATCAGCGTGTCGACCGAGGGCGCCACGCCGCAGAGCGTCGAGCCGAGCAGGAACAGCAGCAGGCCGGCGACGAAGCCGCGCTTGTGGCCGTAGCGGTCGGCGAGCCGGCCGGCGGGGACGAGCAGCGCCGCGAAGACGATCGCGTAGGCGTTCAGCACCCAGGAGATCGTCGCGACGTCGGTGCCGGGGAAGTCGCGCTCGATCGACGGGAACGCGAGGTTGACGATGAAGAGGTCGAGGCTCGCCATGAAGACGGCGACCGAGACGACGATCAGGACTCGCCAGCGGCGCTCGGCGGGGATCACGTGACTCCTTGCGTTTTGCAACGGACCGGGTTCGCACACCATAGGTCGGCCACTTGCAGTTTGCAAGTGAATGGCTCTATGATCCCTCCCGTGCCCTACCGCGCCTTCGCCGCCCAGAACTGCTCGATCGCCCGCACGCTGGCGATCGTCGGCGAGCGCTGGACGCCGCTCGTCCTGCGCGAGCTGCTGCTGGGACGCAGCCACTTCGAGGAGATCCGCCGCAACACCGGCGTCGCCAGCAACATCCTCAGCGACCGCCTCGCGACCCTCGTCGAGCACGGCGTGGTGACCCAGGACGCCGAGCACGGCGACTACGCCCTGACCGACAAGGGCCACGACCTGACGCCCGTCCTCAGCGCCCTGCGCCGCTGGGGCGACCAGTACACGGCCGGCGAAGCGGGGCCGCCGACGGTCGCGGTGCACACCACCTGCGGCCACGACGCCGACCCGCGCCTGCACTGCTCCCACTGCGGCGAGGAGATCGGGCGCGGCGAGCTGAGCGTGCGTCCCGGCCAGGGCGCCAACGCGCGCCAGCGCGCCGAGCCGCTGCTCCCCGCGACGGCCTAGCCGGCGGCGATCACCGCGACGCCGACGCGACCGCCGTCGACGTCGATCACGGTGCCGTGGACGAACGTCGCCTCGTCGCTCGCGAGGTAGACGGCGGCGTGCGCGATCGCGTCGGGCGTGCCGGCCTCTCCGGCCGGGGTGCCGCGCATCATCACCGCGCCGGGGTGCTCGACCGACGGGTCGAGCGCGGGCGAGCGGATCACGCCCGGCGAGATCGCGTTGACGCGCACGCCGGCGGGGCCGAACTCCGCCGCCCACGCCTTCGTCAGCGTCTCGACGGCGCCCTTCGTCGAGCTGTAGAGCGCGGCGACCGGGATTCCGAGGCGCGCGATCCAGGAGCCGAGGTTGATGATCGCGCCGTCGCCCCGCTCCGCCATCGCGGGGGCGAGCGCGGCGGTGAGGAAGAACGGCGCCTTGACGTTGACGGCGTAGACCTGGTCGAAGGTCGCCTCGTCCGTCCCGGCGGTCGTGTCGCCGGGGAAGATGCCGGCGTTGTTGACGAGCACGTCGACGCGGCCGCCGAGCAGGTCGCTCGCGGCCGTCGCCAGGGCGCTCGAG
>JAATFK010000018.1 GCA_015655225.1 Solirubrobacterales bacterium
CGGCGGTCCATCGGCTCGCCGAAGAGCACCAGCCGGACGCTCATGGCGGTTTGAATGTAGACCGGGTCCTGGAGGCCGGCCAGGCGCATCTCCTCGTAGATCCGCCGGATTCCCTCACCCAGCTCCTGTCCGAAGTCGAGATCGGCGCAGACACGGGCGATGCGAGGATTCCGCGCGAAGCGGGGGGCATCGAGCGGGTCGGCTGGGTCGACGATGCCGGGGAAGCGCCCGGGGCTCGTGATCTCGATTCGATCGTCGAAGACCTCGACACGGACGTGGTCGCCGTGGAGGCTGTAGGAGCGGTGGATCACGGCGTTCACGAGGCCTTCGAGCCACGCGTCCTCCGGCACCAGCCCGAGATCCTCGAATCTGCCGCTCGTGCGGAGGGCGCGCCTGCGCGGTTGGATCTGGTCGATCTCCTCGCGCGCCTGCACGATCAGCCTTGGGATCGGCCCTTCGAAGCGCCGGTCGGAGACGACCTGCTGACGGGCGCCGCTGCCGCGATCGCTGCCGCGGTAGCGGAGGACGCGAACGAAGGCCTCGGGCAGCCAGCGTTGCGGAGCGTCCGCGAACAGCAGGCAGCCGGCGACCGTCAACGCGTCGCCGTTGCGAAGCCCGCGCGCGTTCATCAGCCGCTCGACGTCCTTGGCGCCGACGAGTCGTGCGTAGGCGTCGAGGGCGTCGGGGTCGAGGTCGGCGGGCGACGTCTCGAGCAGCGGCCGCGCCTCGTAGCTGGGAGACCCGCGGTCGAAGGTCAGCTCCTGGCGTTGGACGAAGGAGAGGCGGCGGTTCTCATCGCCGATGCGAAGGAAGACGTGGTCCTTCGTGTTTGCATGCACGACGCCTTCGCTCGGTGCTACTTCGAGGACGAGCAGCTGGTCGCGGGCGCCGTCCGCCGTCACGCAGCCGAGGAGTCGATGGGTCGCTCGGACCGGGGGGACGCAGAAGTCGACCGCTGCCTGAACCAGTTCGTTGCGCGCTCGTCTGAGTGCGTTCGTGCCCTCGACCCGCCCGTTCGAGAGACCGACGACGACCGTGCCTCCATCGGCGTTCGCGACGCCGATGAGCGCGTCAGCGAGGTCGCGGGGCTTGATGCGAGCTGACTTCCGATCGAACCACTGGTCTTCGAGCGCGGCAAGCAGCGCAGGGCCGCGATCAGCAGGCCGGAGGGCGAGAGCGCGGTCGATTGTGGATGGTACTTGCATCTACTCTAAAGCGTTTAGAGTAGGTTACAGCAGCAAGTTCGCCCCCTAGCGGAAGCTTCCGTCCTCCTGCACGACGACCCCGTCGACCGTCAGCCGTCCGCCCGCGCGCAGGTCGCAGATCAGGTCCCAGTGGACGGCACTCTCGTTCAGGCCGCCGGTCTCGGGGTAGGAGCGGCCGAGCGCGAGGTGGACCGTCCCGCCGATCTTCTCGTCGAACAGGATCGCCCCGATCGGCTGGGTGATCCCGCGGTTCGTGCCGATGCCCAGCTCGCCGAGGCGGCGGGCGCCGTCGTCGGTCGCTAGCGTGCGGTCGAGATAGTCCTGGCCGCGCGCCGCCCGCGCCTCCACGACGACGCCGTCGCGGAACGTCAGCGTCACGTCCTCGACCAGCACACCCCGCGGGCTCGACGGCACCGTGAAGCGGATCGTCCCGTTCGCGGAGGACTCGACCGGGCTCGTGAAGACCTCGCCGCTCGGCATGTTGCGTCTGCCGTCCGAGTTGGCCCACGTCCGCCCCGCGACCGACAGCGTCAGGTCGGTCCCCTCCGCCTCGATCCGCACCTCGCGCGCGCCCGCCAGCGGCCCGTCGATCAGCTCCGCCTGGAACGCCCCGAGCGCCCGCCACGCGGCCGCCGGGTCGTCCTCGTCGAGGAACAGCGCGCCGCGCACGAACGCCGCGAAGCGCTCGCTTCCCATCCCCGCCTGCTGCGCGCCGGCCGGCGTCGGCCAAAGCGTGCCGCACCAGCGCTTGCGCAGCCGCAGCTCGCTCAGCGGCGCCCGCGCGCTCGCGATCCGCGCCAGCCGCGTCGGGTCGACGTCCGCCAGGCCCCGCGTGTTCTCGGGCGCCTGGATCGCCAGGAACGCGTCGACCTGCTCGGCCTCCGCCAACGCGAGCGAGCCGTAGCCGTCGAGCTGCGCGTCGCGCGCGAGCGCGGCGAACGCCTCGTCCTCGCCGGGCAGCTCGATCCGCAGCAGCGGCCACGCCTCGCGCGCCAGGATCGTCCGCTGGAGCGCCAGCAGCAGCGGCGCCGCCAGCGTCGTCGAGCGCACCAGCACCTGCTGGCCGGGCTGCACGTCGAGGCAGTAGCCGGTCAGCAGCTCGGCGAAGCGGTCGACCCAGTCGCTCATGGCGCCTCCAGCTCGGGGAAGTGCTCGGCGACGTGCGCCCGCAGCGCGACGCGGACCGCCGCTCGCTCCTCCGGCGAGGCGAATCGCAGCCGCGCCAGCAGCTCCTTCTGACGCTCGATCGGGACGCCGGCGATCACCCAGCGGACCGCGAGCCGCTCGAACAGGAACTCGACCGCCCGCTGCCAGGCGTCCTCGCGCGAGAGCGGGTTGCCGGTCAGCACGGCGGCGTACTCGCGCCGCGTCGCCGGCGTCATCGAGCCGCGCAGCGTCAGCACGTTGCCCTCCGCGTCCGTGTAGTCGGAGGTCGGAGCGACGAGCTTCTCGCGCTGGCGGTTGCGGCGGCCCACGCCGCACAGTCTGCCAAGCGGCCGCCGCTACAGCCCCGCGGGACCGGCGTCGGCCGCCGCCTGCAGCTGCGCCGCCACGTCGCCGCGCAGCGGGTCGGCGTGCCCGGGCCAGGCGGCCGCCGGCTCGAGCGCCGCCAGCTTGCGCATGCTCTCGGCGGCCTGCGCGGAGTCGGTGTTGAACGCCGCGTGCGGGACCCGCGCGCCGCCCTTGCGGCCGGTCAGCGGATCGAGCGTGTAGAAGCAGTCGCTGGAGAGCGCGAGCCGGTCGGACTCGCGCCAGAGGCCGATCAGCCCGGGCGAGTGGCCCGGCAGCCCGACGACGCGGAAGCCGGCGACCTCGTCGCCCTCCTCGACCGTCCCGGCGATCGTCAGCGGCCCGCCGTCCCAGTGGCGCAGCAGCCGCGGCATCAGCACGCGCGCGTGCAGGTCGAGTCTGGAGGAGTCGAACCCGCTGGTGCCGCCGTCGCCCTCCGCGTTCGCCACCTCGGCGGGGTGGCAGTAGATCGGCACGTCGAGGCCGCCCGCGCCGCCGCGGTGGTCGGCGTGCGCGTGCCCGAGCACGACCCGCGTGATCCCGCCCATCCGCGCGCCGATCGCTCGCAGCCCGCTCGTCATCGTCGCGACCCCGCTGTCGAACAGCAGCACGCCGTCGCCGTCGGCGACGAGGTAGGCGTTCATCGACCGCGACGGCAGGCCGCCGCGCACGACCCAGACGCCGTCGGCGATCGGCTCCGGCAGTCCGGTCGCGAGCCGCCGTGCGAGCCGCGTGCGGCCGTTCATCAGCGCCGTCATCCCCTTCTCGGGACCGGAGTCTCTCGGCGGCAGGAAGCCGAGCTGGCGCGCGACGTCCATCCCGTCGAGATAGGCGTCGTTGCCGACGACGAGGCCGTCGGCGACCTGCACCACGTCGACCGCCTCGAAGGAGACCGTCGCGCCGTTCGGCTCGAAGCCCTGGAAGGTCCCGGGGCCGGCGAACGTCGCGCTCAACCGCCAGCGGACCGCGCAGCGCTCCGCGTCGGCGGTCGTCGAGAGGATCTCGACGTCCAGGTCGGGGAAGGCGCTGAACAGCGCCGTGAAGTAGTCGATCACCCCGGCGGGCGCGACGAGGTCGACCTGCCCGTGCAGCCGGTCGATCCCGCCCGGCAGCCAGCAGGCGGCCATCGCCTCGGGATCGCGGGCGGCGACGGCGGCGAAGTAGGCGCGGGCGACCGTCTCGGTGCGCTGCGCGGCTGCGGTCTCGGCGGCTGGCGACATCGGCGGCTCTCCTCCCCGGGAACGTTCGGGTCAGCCTAACCGGAAGGGGGAAGGCTGGAGCCGCATGCCCGCTCCCACTCCCGTTCCCGCGCCCGCCTCGTCGACTCCGACCCACCGCGGCCAGCGGCCGCGTCCCAGCAGCAGAGGCCGCCCGCGCCGCCTGCGCGACGTGCATCCCTCGCGCAGAGGGCTCGTGCTCGCCTGGTGGGGCTTCACCGTCACGTTCGCCGGCCTGCGGCTGCTGACCTGGCTGATCCACATCCACGCCGCCGGGCTCGGCAACGTCTCCGCCGGCGGCGTCCACATCCACCACTACGTCTACGGGATCCTGCTGCTGATCGCCGTCAGCGTGCTTGGCGTCGCCGAGCGCTCGCCGAAGCTGCGGATGTGGATGGGCCTCGCCTTCGGGATCGGCCTCGCGCTCGTCGTCGACGAGGCGGCGCTGCTGATTGAGCTGAAGGACGTCTACTGGTCCGGCTTCGGGGCCGTGAGCGTCGCGATCGCCGTGATCATCATCGGCGTGGCGGGCAGCGCCCTCGCGCTGACGCGCTCGCCCCGGCCCGACGACGAGCCCGCCTGAGCGGCGGGCGCGCCGCCGCTCGCGCGTCGCGGCGGCCGGCCGACTATCGTCCCTGCCGATGTCGGAGCCGGTGCGAAGACGGGAGCTGGGGCGCGGAGAGCGCGTCCTCAGCGGACTGTGGCGGCTGCGGCTGCCGCTGCCGTGGCCCGGCGTCCCGCACTGCAACGCCTGGGCGATCCGCGCGGGCGACGGCGTCGTCCTCGTCGACACCGGCCTGCACGAGAGCGACTCCTTCGCGCAGCTCGAGCGCGCGATGGCGCAGGTCAACCTCTCGGTCGACGACATCCGGCTCGTCGTCTGCACCCACGCGCACGCCGACCACTACGGCCAGGCGGCGACGATCGTCGACCGCACCGGCGCGGAGCTGTGGATGCACCCGAACCACCGTCACGCGACCGGCAGCGCGGAGGATCCCGCTCACGCCCTCGCCCGCCGGCTGGAGATCGGCCGCCAGAGCGGCGTGCCGGAGCTGGCGCTGCGCCGCTACGCGGAGATCGCGAGAGAGCAGCCGCCCGGCATTTCCCGCGTGATCGACCCCGACCTGGCGCTGCTGCCGGGGATAGACGTCAGGACGGACCTCGGCGACTGGGCCGTGGTGGAGACGCCCGGCCACGCGCCCTCGCACGTCTGCCTCTACCAGCCCGAGCGCCGCATCCTGCTCTCCGGCGACCACCTGCTCGGTCGCATCTCGCTCTACTTCGACTACGGCTGGACGCCCGACCCGGTCGGCGAGTTCCTGC
>JAATFK010000268.1 GCA_015655225.1 Solirubrobacterales bacterium
AAGTTCCTCAACGACCGCTACGGGCATCCCCACGGCGACACGGTGCTGCGACGCGTCGCCGAGGTGCTGCGCACCGGCCGCGCCGAAGATCGCCCCTACCGCCTGGGCGGCGACGAGTTCGCCCTCCTGGCGACCCACGTCGACGGCGAAGGCGCTCGCACCATCGCCGCGCGACTTGAACGCGCGTTCGCTGACGCCGAGGTCGACGTCAGCATCGGCGTCAGCGATCTCCGGCCCGGGGAGACCGCCGCCGACCTGCGCGCCGAGGCCGACGCCGCGCTCTACGAGGCCAAGCGGCGCGGCGGCAACCGCACCGCGCACTTCGACGAGATCCGCGACCACGTCGTGATCACGACCACAGCCCGCACCGACCTCGTCCGCGACCTGATCGACGACGCCCACCTGAGCATGGTCTACCAGCCGATCTGGGACCTCGCGTCTCATCGCCTGATCGGCCTCGAAGCGCTGATGCGGCCGGGGCCCGGGAGCGGACTCTCCGGACCGGCGGAGGCGTTCGACCTCGCCGAGCAGATCGGCCGCGTCCACGAGCTCGACGTCCTCTGCATCCGACGCGCGCTCCAGGACGCACCCGACCGTCCCAACGACACGCTGCTGTTCCTGAACGTGACCCCGCAGACGCTGGACCTCGAGGCGAGCGGCAGCGAGTGGCTGACCGACGCCACCGAAGCGGCCGGCATCGCTCCCGACCAGGTCGTGATCGAGGTCACGGAACGGTTCGGCGGCCGCAGCGACGCCGTCGTCGTATCGCTGCGACGCCTTCGCGCCGCCGGCTTCCGGATCGCGCTCGACGACGTCGGCACCGGCAACGCCGGCCTCGAGATGCTCCACAAGGTCAACGCCGACTTCGTCAAGATCGACCGCAGCATCGTCCTCGGCGCCACCACCGACCGCAGCGCCCGCGCCGTCCTGATGGCGATGGCGACCTACGCCCGCCAAACCGGCTCCTACGTCATCGCCGAAGGGATCGAGGACCAGGAGACACTCGACTACCTCACCGCCATCGACGACAACGACCTGCTCCCCCACCGCATCGTCCAAGGCGGCCAAGGCTTCGGGCTCGGCCGCCCCGCACCCCAAGGCACGTCCAGACCCGCGCCCGACCTCCTCGGACCTGCGACAGACCTTCACACCGTCTGAGCGGCAAGCTTGAAGGGGACGATCCGCCCGCACGGGTGCTCGGAGATCTCGTAGCGGCACGTCGTGCGCGGGGTCCCGCGGGCGACCTAGAGGCTGGTCACGAGCAGAACCACGAGCACCGCGAACCCGACGACGCCTCCTACGACGACGGCAACGACCGGCGCGATCCGCTGTCGCATGCCCGAGGTCGCGTCGCCGGTGGGTCGGCCTGGGCCGCGATCGGTCAGCGGCTCACCGTCATGCGCTGCCTCTTCTTCGGCGCGCCCGTCGATGCGCAGGACGGTGGCGAGCCAGCCGGCTGCCGCCGCCCACGTGACGGCGGGCAGAATCCAGAGGACGCCGCCTTCGGCGATTGCGACCACGAGCGTCAGCACGACGAGGGCGGAGACGATCGCGAGCGGCATCGCGCCGATCACCGATCCGCTGCCGGCCGGGCTGCTGCCGCGTGAGGACGGCGTCATCGCGGTGCGCTGCTCCACCGTGGCCTGGGCGCGCTCCCGGTCAGGATCGGCGGCGTTCTCGTTGTTGCCGGTCGAGATCACCTCGGCCACCCCGTGCGCCTCGGTCGCGCCGGCGAAGTCCTCGACCAGCTCGCTCAGGATCTGATCGGCGTCTCCGACGCCTTCGTCCTCGAGCAGCGCAGCGGTGGTGGGACCGACGTGCTCGACCTCGGTGCTGAGCTGGATCGCGGCAGTGGCGGCACCGAGCGTCCCGATGGCGTGGATCGCCAGCGCGATCACGAGCGCCCACCAACTGCCCGTCGTGAGCGAGACGACGATCCCGATCGTGATCAGCACGACAAGTGAGATCACGAGGACCAAGCGGTTGGCAGCCAATGTCGCCACGAAGCGCGAGTGGTCGCCGTGCCGGGCGCGGTTGCGTCGCAAGGCCTCGACCGGGACGTCGACGTAGTCGCTGCCGACGGCGTCTCTCAGCTCCTCGGTGAGCAGTCGATTCGCCTCGGGTGAGAGGCTGGGATCCTCGGAGCGAACCTCGCGCCGTTCAGTCTCATGGGGCTCATCGAAAGAGCCCTCCTTTCCGTTCCTGGGTCATGGTCGCGCGTGGCTGAAGCCGCGCGCCGGCATGTGGTCTCCACATCGTTGTCACATACAGGTGCCCGACTCCACAGATCCCACCGGGTTTCTTGATCTATGTTTTAGATACGACAATGTCTCACGTAGAGTCTCGTTTCGGTAGTCGGTCAGGAAAGCGGTCTGGGCCGCTCACTGACTTGGCTCAGTCGCGCGATCGAGCGCCGCAGGAGCCGCGAGACCTGCATCTGCGAGCAGCCGAT
>JAATFK010000664.1 GCA_015655225.1 Solirubrobacterales bacterium
ACGAGGAAGAACGCCACGACCATCACCGCGACGGCGGAGCCGAGCGCCTGGACCGCCTGCGATGCGAGGCGGCGCTGCCAGCCGCGCCTCACTCGCCCGGCCGCCGTTCGATCTCCATCAGCAGCGACGGCTGATCGGAGATGACGCTCGCCGGAACGCGCGATGCGGAGACGTACGCCCATGTCGCCAGCGTCGCGAACGGCTGGTCACGGAGGAACACCTCGTTGACGCGCTTGAGATCGCTGGCACGTTCAGAGCCGGAGGACGACAGGGTCTGCATGATGAGCTTCTCTGTCGCCGCGGAGCGATAGCCGGTGAAGTTTGCGTTCACGCCACCGGTCGCGCTGAGCCCATATGGCAGCAGGCCGTCCGGCTGCGGGATGAAGTCGGACAGGCCGTACAGTCCCAGCTGGTACTTCCCCGCGAAGAGGTCGGACACAAGCGTCGTCCCGTCCTCTTGGACGAGGTTGATGTGAATTCCGATCTTGCTCAGGTCGTTCGCGATCAGGAGCGTCATCTGATCGGCGAACGGCGTGACGGCCGTCGAGTAGATCAGCTTCAGCGAGCAGCCGGCCGCGCAGGGCGTGCCGGCGAGCTGCTGCTTCGCGGCGGCGACGTCGGCCGTGGTCGGGATCGATGGGTCGTACCCCTCCATCGTGGGAGGCCAGTAGCCCGACACCGCTCTGTTCTGGCCGTTCCAGATGGTCTTGACCAGCTCGTCGCGGTCGATCGCGAGCGAGATCGCTCTCCGCACGCGCACGTCGTTCAGCGGAGGCGCCTGGTTCCACATGTCGAGGGAGTACCAACCGTACGCCGGCACGACGTCCGTGCGAATGGCGGCATCGCCCTTCAGCGTCGCCAGCAGGCTCGGCGGGATGTCGAACGCATAGTCGATCTGACCCGACCGCAGCTGATTCACCCGCGACGTCGCGTCGGCGATCGTCCGGAATTGCACCGTCTCGACCACCGGCTTGGGGCCCCAATAGCGTGGGTTCACGCGAAAGGTTGCGTCGGTCCCCGACCGTGACACCAATTCATACGGTCCGAATGAGATCGGCGACGCGAAGAACGACTTGCCCTTGGCCAGCCCGGCCTTCGGGAGGATGATGAACCCCTCTTCGCTCAGGACCGACCGGAGACTGGAGTACGGGCGCTTCGTCTTGATCACGAGCGTGGTCTTGCCCCGAGCGTGCACCGACGCGATCGGAGCCAGGACCGCGCCGTTGATGTTCGCCTTGTCCGCGAGCGCGCGGTCGAAGCTCGCCTCCGCGTCGGCCGCCGTGACCGGCGAGCCGTCGGAGAACGTCACGTCCGAGCGCAACGTGAACGTCCACGTGAGCTGGTCAGGCGAGACAGTGGCGCGCTTGGCAAGCGCCGGGACGACCGTGCCCCCCGCGCGCTGCTCGTACAGCCCGCCACCGATCATGTGCAACGCGTTCAGGTCGGCGTTGGCGATCGGCTGGTCGGGATCGAGCGTCGTGATCTTCTGGTTGAACGCCACCACCAGCTGCTTCGGCGCCTGCGTCGCCGCGGAGGCGCCGCTGCCGGAGCTCGCGCCGCTCCCGGAGCCGCCCCCGCAGGCAGACAGCCCGGCCGACACAGTGACCGCGACGCCGACCAACAGACATTTACGGTGAAAGACGTTGAGCATTCGGACGACCTTCGATTGAGAGACGCGACGCACGAAGGCAGCGAGTGTAGGCAGAGGTGAAGATCGTGTCAAGCCACAGCGAACTAACGTTTACTAATACCATACCGTCCGAGCATGACCGCAGAGTCGGCTACCGGCGAGCCAATGCGACGGCCGCGCGGAGCAGGACCTGCGCCCCGGCGGCCAGATCCGCCGGCTTCGCGCTCTCGGACGGGTGGTGGCTCACGCCATCCCGACAGGGCACGAACACCATCGCCGTCGGCGTGACTCTCGCGACGTAGCCCGCGTCGTGTCCTGCCGAGCTGACCATCCGCATCGACGGAATGCCCAGGTCGTCCGCGGCGCCGGCAAGCGCACCTACGACCTCGGGGTCGAAGATCACGGGACCGTACGAGAGGCCGCCGGCGTCCACCGTGCACGCCACGGATCGCGACAGGCTCACCCGCTCGGCGACGTCCTGAATCATCGCCACCATCGGCGCCGGATCAGACAACGCGGAGGCGCGCACGTCGAACGTGACCTCGGCGTACCCCGGCACGACCGACTGCGCGTTCGGCTCGACCACGATCCGCCCGGCGGTCACGGAGAAGCCGTCCCACCGCCCGACCTCGTCGGCCGCATCCGCAACCCCGACGATGAGGGCACCTGCGGCTCGCAGCGCGTCGGCGCGCCCCTTCATCGAGCTCCCGGCATGAGCGGTGCGGCCTAGGATCCGGACGGTCAGATGCCGGATCCCGCGGATCCCCTCTACGATCCCGACCTGGAGCTCGCGCTGCTCGAGCAGGGCTCCCTGCTCGATGTGCGCCTCGAGATACGCGGACGCGGGGACCGACCCGGGACGCTCCTCGCCAGCCCATCCGAGCCGATCCAGCTCCTCGCCGAAGGTGGGCCCGTCGAACGCCCACATCGCGCGGGCTTCGTCGAGGGGGATGACGCCGGCGTAGACCCCGGATCCCGTGCAGAAGCGCGGAAACCGCCCGCCCTCCTCATTCGCCCACACGACGATGTCCACGGGAGCCGCCGTCCTGACCCCGTGCTCGTTCAGCGTCCGGACGATCTCCAGGGCCGCGAGCACACCGTACACGCCGTCGAATCGTCCGCCGTTGGGCTGCGTGTCGAGGTGGCTTCCGAGCAGCACGGGATGACGCGACGCCGAACGGACCGACTGCCGGAGAAACAGGTTGCCGGCGCGGTCGGTCGTCGGCTCGAGGCCTTCGGCGACAGCCCATTCGGTCAGCAGCCGACGGCCCCGGGCGTCGTCGTCGGTGAGTGCCAGCCGACGCGAGCCTCCATCGGCCGTCGCTCCGATCGCGGCCATCGACATGAGGCTCTGCCACAGCCGCGTGCCGTCGATGACGGCGTCGGGTGCGCTAGCGAGCGAGATCGCGGACCAACTCCATCGTCGAGCAGTGGATGCCGCCGCCGTTCTTCTGAAGCTCGTCGAACGGGACCGTCAGCACCTCGACGCCCGCGCTCGCCATCCGCTCCGCACTCCGGGGGTTGCCCTCCGCCATGAGCACTCTGCCGGGCCGAAGGCAGAGGAGGTTGAGTCCCCACGCCTCGGTCGGGTCCGCCTCGATCAGCTCGAAGCCGTAGGCCCGCAGCTGAACCAGGAAGTCGTACGGCAGCCGCTCGGCGTCGACCAGCACCTTGTCGACGTCGAGCAGCGCCATGTGCAGATCGAGATGGATCGACCAGCCCGGAACGGAGACGACCATCAGCTCGATGCCCATCATCTCGAGCAGTTGGCGCAACTGCTCCGCACCCTCGATGTTGCACCGGATCGACGTGCCGAGCACGTGCAGGTTCGGGCGCAGCTTCAGATACGAGCCGCCCTCGAGCGTTCCGGCGCCGGAGATCGTCCCGACGATCGGCATCCCGAGATCGGCGACGAATCGCGTGACGTCCGGCTCCTCCCCGCGGCGCATGCGCACGCCCATGCGGCCGATGATCGCCCCGTGTGGCGTCGTGATCAGCGGATCGCGGATGTAGACGGCCTTGGTGTAGGTCTCGCCCATGGGGGGCGCGAGGACGACGTCGACGCCTTCGCGCCGAAGGGCGTCGACCAGCCCGGCGTGTTGCTGCCAGACCCGGTCCAGGCTCGGCGGCCGCCGGTCCGTCCAGTACCAGCGGCCTTCCGGATCGACGAGCGCCTGGGCGTCGTCGTCCCACGCCTCCGTCCGTACGACGGACAGCTCGTCCCCGGGCTGGCGCAGCAGCACCTTGCGCAGCAGCCCCACCTCATCCGACGCTCCCCACTGAGCGCCCCACACATCGACGAGCTCGTCGAGGAACGGCGGCTCTGCCGCGGTCTCCATCGACTTGTTGTGCACGTTCATCGGCACGCGACGAACGGTCGCTCGACGCTCCGGGCAGCCAGTGGCCCGCGCCCGTAATGACCCATCGGTACTTCGCTCATGCGTCTCCAGTCCCGCGGCTTGACGCGAGCGATTTTATCAAGCGATAAGCAGCCGATCAAGCGCGGGGCGCGCCATCCCAGT
>JAATFK010000122.1 GCA_015655225.1 Solirubrobacterales bacterium
AGCTCCTCGACGTAGCCGAAGGCGAGCCTCCCCGACGCGCTCGCGGCGCGGATCTCCGCGAGCGGGTGCCCGCGCTCGCGCAGGCGCGCGACGATCCGCGCCTGCGCCGCCGCGGCCGGCGTCCAGCGGCCGTCCTGGAGCGGGACCACGCCGGTATGGGCCCAGCGCCGCAGCGTCGCGGGCTTCACGCCGGCGCGTCGCGCGGCCTCGGTCAGCGAGATCGTCCGGCTGCGTCCGCTGGCCTCCACGCGCGCGGCGGGCTACAACTCGAGGTGCGGGTAGTTGGCCGCGACCAGCTCGCGGTACTGCGCGAAGACCGGCTTCGTGATCGGCATCAGCGCAAGCGCGGCCTTCACGTCGCCGCCCGCCTTGATGCGCCGGCGGGCGATCGCCATCGCGACGTTCTCCTTGCCCTGGAAGTACTTGTTCGCGGTCTCGGAGGACATCGACATCTTGACCTTCGGCTCCCAGTCGACGTCGTCGCTCCACTCCCACACGAGGTTGTGCTCCTCGCCCGGCCGCGCCGCGCGGATGTTCACGACCTGGTCGAGGTCGTCGAACTCGAACCGCTGGGGGACGTCGGCGTCGCGCAGCCGCGGGCCCATCTCCGGATCCTCGTCCATCAAGGCGAAGATCTGGTCGAGCACCTCGCGGAACTCCTTCGCCGACCTGTAGCTCGCCATCGTCCGACCTCCGTCGTCGACCTCGGCCCGCGTGGCAGCGGGCCCGCTGGCGCGCCAGTCTACGGCGATCGGCGGACCGCCGTGCCGGCTATCCTCGCCCGCCGATGACGACGATCCACCTGCACCCGACGGCCGAGCTGGCCGAGCGCGTCCTGCTCCCCGGCGACCCCGGCCGCGCGCTGCTGCTGGCCCAGGAGCTGCTCGACGCGCCGCGGATGTTCAACCACCACCGCGGCCTGTGGGGCTACACGGGCGCGGCGAGAGGCGACGGCGAGCCGCTGACGATCCAGAGCAGCGGGATGGGCGGTCCGAGCGCGGCGATCGTGGTGGAGGAGCTGGTGCGCCTCGGCGCGCGCCGGCTCGTGCGGGTCGGGACCTGCGGGGCGCTGGCGCCGGCGCTCGCGCTCGGCGACGCGCTCGTCGTCGCCGACGCGGTCGCGACCGACGGCACCAGCCGTGCGCTCGGCGCCTCCGGCGGCGAGCGCGTCGCGCCCGACGCGTCGCTGACCGAGGCGCTCGCGCACGCGGCCGCGAGCGACGGCGGCGCCCACCGCGGCACGGTCCTCTCGGCCGACCTCTTCTACGGGGAACGCGAGCCGGCGGCCGGTGACGGGGCGGGCGCGCTCGCGGTCGAGCTCGAGAGCGCGACGCTCTTCCGCCTCGCGGAGCTGCGCGGCGTGCGGGCCGGCGCGGTGCTGATCGTCAGCGACCTGGTCGGGGCGAGCCGGTCGCCCGGCGCCTCGCCGCCGCGACTCGACGACGAGGAGCTGGCCGACGCCGCGCGCCGCACCGGCCGCCTCGCCGCCGCCGCGCTGGCGGCCTAGGCCGACGCGGCTCTGCGGGCCGGCGGTCTCGGTCTCGCCGCCGCGCGTCTGCTGGCCGCGGCTGCCCGGGTGCGGGTCGGGCCGCTCGGGCGCGGGATCGTCGGCGACGGCTCGGCTGCTGTCACAGGCTCGGTCACGACCGGCTGGGGCGCGGCCGGCGTGAGCTGATCGCCGAGGCGGGAGAGCTGCGACGCGAAGGTCGCGAGCTGGGCCTCGATCGCGTCGAGGCGCTGCTCCAGCGGGCCGGTGCCGCCGATCGTGCCGAGCCGCTGCTCGACGCGGTCGAGGCCGTCCTCGATCCCCTCGAGCCGCTGGGAGACGGAGCGGATCCGCCGGGTGAGGCGCTCGATGTCGGCAGCGGAGGGCAGGTTGAGCGCGCCCATCGCGACCTCCTGCGCCTGCACCGCCTTCTCGCGCGCCTCGAAGGCGCGGGAGACCGCGCCGCTCACGAGCGGGCTGTCGATCAGCTCCTGGGCGAGCTTGCCGAGGGCATCCTCGCCTCCACGTGAGATGCGGGCCCGCAGGCCGTCGCTTGCGTCGTTCGTCATCGTCCCCCCTCGTGGAGCGGATCGGGTGGCTGGGCGCGGCCGACTGTAGCGCAGCCCCGCACCACCGCATCCCCAATCCTTCACTCGCGTTTAAACGGCCTGATTACCGTGCCGGTGCTCTGACTGTGGTACTCAAGGAGGCCAGTACAACGTGCCGATGCCTCTTCGTGCGCCTTTTCCCCGTCATTCCAGTGAGATTCCCTTGAAAACACGCGGTTCCCTTTTGCTTGCATCCACCCCGGCCGGTACCTTGCGCGCCACCCGTGGCACCGGTGCTAGCGTGGTCGCGCGGCGCGGCAGTCGCGTTGGGATGACGACTCACTCATGAGAAACGCCAAACTTCGCATCGCCTCGCAGATCGCCGGCGTGGCAGCGCTCGCGCTCGGCGCGACCGCCGCCTCGGCCTCGGCCGAGCAGCTCCACCTCCTCGTCACGCTCGCGAACGGCAGACAGGTCCCCGTGACCGTCGACGCCGCGCCCGGCACGCCGATCAGCTCGATCCAGCTCGGCGACTTCGGCTCGCCGGTCGTCTCGGTCGTCGAGGTGCCCGGCTCGCCGACCTCGACCGCGACCACGCCCGCGCCGACGACCTCGACGCCCACGCCGGCCCCGACCACGACGACGCCCGCCTCGACGACGAAGGCGCTGACGACGCCGACCACCGTCCCGACGACGCCCACCACGCCGACGACGACGAAGGCGACCCCGGCGCCCACGAAGACGAAGACGACCCCCACGACGACGACGCCGGCGACCGGCAGCCTCGTCACGCCCCAGAAGGCGAACGGTAAGGGTAAGGCCAAGGTTGAGGGTTCCGCGCTCGCCGTCGACGCGACGCCGACCACGGCCGCCAGCGGCGCCGGCAGCGTCACCGACACGATCGCCCCCACGTCGGCCGCGACCACCACGACGCCGACGACCACCAGCTCGACGGCCGACAACAGCGGGGCGGCGCCGACCGCGGCGGCCCCCGGCTTCACGGTCACGCCGACGCTGACGCCGACCACGAGCGTCCCCAACTTCTTCATCGAGCAGTTCCAGATCCCGCCGTTCCTGCTGCCGATCTACCAGGCCGCCGGGACCCAGTACGACATCCCCTGGCAGGTGCTCGCGGCGATCAACGAGATCGAGACCGACTACGGCCGCAACCTCTCGGTCTCGAGCGCGGGCGCGATCGGCTGGATGCAGTTCATGCCGTCCTCGTGGGCCCAGTACGGGGTCGACGCCAACAACGACGGCGTGAAGGACCCGTACAACCCGGTCGACGCGATCTTCGCCGCCGCCCGCTACCTGCGTGCCGCCGGCGGCGACAAGGACATCAGCAGAGCGATCTTCTCCTACAACCACGCCGACTGGTACGTCCAGTCGGTGCTGCTCCGGGCGCGCGTGATCGGCGGCATGCCGGCCAACCTCGTCGGCTCGCTCACCGGCCTGACCGAGGGGCTCTTCCCGGTCGCGGCGCGGGCGACCTACGCCGACAACATCGACCCGAAGACGGCGACCAGAAGAGTCGCCCAGGGCGCGAGCGCGACCTACACCGTCGAGGGCGACGCCAGACGCCACTCGATCAACGTCTTCGCCAAGAGCGGCGCCCCCGTGATCGCGATCAACGACGGACGGATCGTGAGAATCGGGACGACGCCGAAGCTCGGCCGCTACGTCGTGCTCCAGGACGTCTACGGCAACCGCTACTCCTACGACCACCTCGGCTCGCTCGCGACCAAGTACCCGGTCCCGAAGACGACGAGCAACCTCGCCTCCAACACGAGCGAGGCGATCGCCCAGCCGGCGATCGGCGCGAAGCCGACGACCGCCGCGACCGCCGGGCTCCAGCAGGACGCGACGAAGGCGACGAAGGCGAGCGGCACCGCGAAGACGAAGGCGGCGAAGGCCACGAGAGCCGCCGCCAAGACGAGCAACGCGGCGCCCCCCAAGGCCAAGCCGAGCGCGAGCAGAACGACGCTCGCGCCCGCGGTCACGAAGGAGCGGCTGTTCGCGAACCCCGACCGCCCGGCCGCCTTCAAGGCCGGCGGCGACCGCCAGATCGCCGAGACCGGCGAGGCCGTCTCGACCTTCAAGGGCTACTTCAGCCAGCCGCTGCAGGCGAACCCGAAGGACTACGTCCTGAAGCCGCTCAAGGCCGGCTCGTCGGTGATCGCCGGGACCGTCCTCGGCCACGTCGGCAGAACCGACAGAAGACTCGCGCCGCACGTCGAGTTCACGGTCCGGCCGGCCGGCAAGGGCGCTCCGCTGGTCGACCCGAAGCCGATCCTCGACGGCTGGAAGCTGCTCGAGTCGACCGCCGTCTACCGCGCCAGCGGCTCCGGCAAGAGCCTCTTCAGCACGACCGCGAGAAGCGCGTCGACCGGCCAGGTGCTGCTGATGAGCAAGGCCCAGCTGCAGCAGCGGGTGCTGAACGACCCGAACCTCGACATCTACCAGTGCGGCCGTCAGGACATCGCGAGAGGCATCATCGACCGCCGCGTGCTGGCGACCCTCGAGTTCCTCTCGACCAGCGGGCTGAAGCTCCAGATCAGCGCGCTCGAGTGCGGCCACAGCTACATGACGACGTCCGGCAACGTCTCGGAGCACTCGACCGGCGACGCCGTCGACATCTCCGAGGTCAACGGCATCCCGATCACCGGCCACCAGGGCCCGGGCTCGATCACGGACCTCACGATCCGTCGCCTGCTGACGCTCCAGGGCACGATGAAGCCCCACCAGATCATCAGCCTGATGACCTACCCGGGCACCGACAACACGCTCTCGCTGCCCGACCACTACAACCACATCCACATCGGCTTCCACCCGCTCGACGACACGAACGTCGGCGCGCAGGTCCAGGCGATCCTGAAGCCGGCCCAGTGGACCCAGCTGATCAACCAGATCAGCACGATCCAGAACCCGACGGTGGCCACGAGCCCGTCGAAGTACGCGATCAAGGACGCCCCGAAGAAGAAGGCCGGCAACGGCGACTGAGCCGGAAGCCGCCCCGGGGCGGCTGTTCCGCTTCGTCCAGTTCGAGTTCCCATGGGCGCTCGGCCCTCCGGCCGGGCGCTACGTGTTGCGGGAGCCGGGCACGCCGGAGGCGACCCACGTGCTCGTCGTCGCGACGCTCGGAGCGCCCGAGCGCCGGCACCTCGCCGCCGGGCGCCTCGGCCGCGGCGCGCGGCGCCGCGCGCCGGTCGCGCCCGAGCCCGAGCCGACGGCCGTCACGACCGGCCGGGCGACCGTGATCCACGCCCAGCCGGTCGCGGCCGAGGAGGCTGAGGGCTGGCTCGCCGCCGCCGGCCTGGCAACCGCGGAGGAGGCGCTGCTGCCGTTGCACCGCGCCGTGCGCTCGTTCCGGATCGCGAGCGGCGACCCGCGCCTGCGCGAGCCGGGCCTGCGCCAGGTGCTCGTCGCGCGCGCCGGCTACGGCGCCGGCGAGGAGGTCGCGGACGGCCGCTGGAGCGCCGCGCGCCCGCTGCCGACCGTCAGCGAGAAGCGCGAGCGCCGCAGCTCCGCGCTGCGCCCGCAGGAGCGGCTGGCCGCACTGCTGGGCGGGCGCACGCACCCGCTCGTCTGCGAGGACCTCGCGCTGCGCGCCCGCCACGACCTCGACGACGGGCACGAGCGCGAGGCCGCGCTGCAGCTGCGGATCGCGCTCGACGCGGCGCTCGGCGAGCTGCCCGCGAGCGCCGCGGCGGCCGCGCTGAGCGCGCGGATCGAGGAGCTGCGCGCCTGCCGCGCGGGCGTCCACGCGGCGGCTGAGGCGGCAATCGCCGGCTCCCTCTCGGCCGCCGATCGCGAGGCGGTCGCCCACGCGCTCGGTCGGCTGGAGGCGGCGCTCCGCGCGCGCGGTGTGGCCGAGTCGTAGGCTCAGGCTCGACCTGAGCCTGAGCCAATGCGACGCGGCGAGCCCTATCTGCCCTTGAACTCCGGGGTCCGCTTGCCGAGGAAGGCGGCGATCCCCTCCTGCCCGTCCTCGGAGCCGAAGACGGTCGCGAAGCCGGCCTTCTCCGCCGCGATCCCCTCGTCGAGGTCGCCCTGCGCGGAGACCCGCTTGATCTGCTGGACCGCGAGCGGCGCCTGGCCGGCCAGCTTGCGAGCCCACGCGAGCGCGGTGTCGAGCAGCTCGTGGTCCGGCACGATCCGGTTGACGAGCCCGAACTCGAACGCCTCCTCGGCGGCGATCGGCTCGCCCGTCAGGTTCATCTCCAGCGCCTTCGCCTCCCCCACCAGCCGCGGCAGCCGCTGGGTCCCGCCGAAGCCGGGGATGATGCCGAGGTTGATCTCGGGCTGGCCGAACAGCGCCGACTCGGCCGCGAGCCGCACGTCGCAGGCCATCGCCAGCTCGCAGCCGCCGCCGAACGCGAGCGCGTTCACGGCGGCGATCGTGACCGTGCTGCTCTGCTCGAACGACCGCAGCAGGTCGTGCGCGCCGTCGAGCAGCTCGGCGCCGGCGGCCGCGTCCATCGTCGTGAACGCCTTGATGTCGGCGCCCGCGCAGAACAGCTGCGGGTTGGCGGAGGCGATCACGAGCGCCCGCACGTCGGGCCGTCCGTCGACCTCCGCCCAGACCTTCCCGAGCGCCGCGACCACCTCCGGCGAGATCGAGTTGGCCGGCGGCCGGTCGAGCCACGCAATCGCGACCGCGCCGCGCGTCTCGAGCTTGACCGGGCCGTCGTCCCAGCCGGCGTCGGGCCGCGCGTAGGGGAAGAAGCCCTGGCCCGAGCTGACGCCGAGCCGGCCCTGCGCGACCAGCCGGCGCAGGATCGCGGGCGGCTCGTAGTGCTCGCCCCACTCCGCCTCGGCGCGCTCGAGGCGCTCCAGCAGCACGTCGAGGCCGGCTGCGTCGGCGCGCGCGAACGGCGGCGGGATGATCCCGGCGCCGGCCATCATGCCGAGGTCGATGTCCTTCGTCGTCGCGATCCCGTCCTCCAGCACGAGGCAGGACTCGACGAACGCCTTCAGCAGGAAGCGGTCGACGACCTCGCCGACCTCGACCGCGTCACGTCCCGTGCTCATAGAAGCCCTTTCCCGTCTTGGCGCCGAGGTCGCCGCGCTCGACCCGCTCCAGCATCCCCTGGTGGAGCGGGAAGCGGTCGCCGAAGCTCTCGTTCAGATGGCGGCCGACGTGCGCGACGGTGTCGAGCCCGAGCAGGTCGACGAGGAAGAACGGCCCCATCGGCGAGGCCTTCGCGTCGGCCATCGCCTTGTCGATCTCCTCGTAGGAGAAGTCGTTGCCCTCCTGGAAGCGGAAGACCTCGCCGAACGACGAGTTGAGGATCCGGTTGACGACGAAGCCGGGCGCCTCGGCGCAGCGGATCGGCAGCTTGCGGATCGTCTGCGCGAGGCTGACGGCCGCCTG
>JAATFK010000266.1 GCA_015655225.1 Solirubrobacterales bacterium
CAGGACCTCGCGCGGATGCTCGTGAAGATGGGCGCCGTGATCGACGGGATCGGCTCGAACGTGATGCACGTCCACGGCGTCGAGCGACTGCGCGGCTGCGACCACAGAGTCGCGCCCGACCACATCGAGATCGGCTCCTTCATGGCGCTCGCCGGCGTGACCGGCGGCGAGCTGCTGATCAGAGACGTGATCGCGCAGGACCTGCGGATGCTGCGCCTCGTCTTCGCCCGCCTCGGCCTCGAGACCGAGCTGCGCAACGGCGACCAGGACGTGCTCGTCCCCGGCGACCAGAAGCTCGTCATCCGCGACGACGCCGGCGGCTACCAGCCGAAGGTCGAGGACGGGCCGTGGCCCGCGTTCCCGGCCGACCTGACGAGCATCGCGGTCGCGCTCGCGACACAGTCGGAGGGCTCGGTGATCATCCACGAGAAGATGTTCGAGAACCGGCTCTTCTTCACCGACAAGCTGCAGCTGATGGGCGCCGGGATCACGATCTGCGATCCCCACCGGGTGATCGTCGTCGGGCCGCGCCGGCTGCGCGGCGAGCGCGTCGAGTCGCCCGACATCCGCGCCGGCATGGCGATGCTGATCGCCGCGCTCTGCGCCGACGGGACGACCGAGATCGGCAACATCCGCCAGATCGACCGCGGCTACGAGCGGATCGACGAGCGGCTGCGGCTGCTGGGCGCTCGGATCGAGCGCGTCGAAGACGGCCAGCCCGTCCACGCATAGACTCCGCCCGCCCGGAGCCTCCATGATCCACCCGATTCCCAGCGGCACCCGCGACGTGCTGCCCGACGAGATGCGCGAGCTGCGCGCGATCATCGCCGCCGCCCACGACGTCTTCGGACGCGCCGGCTACGGCGAGGTCGCCACGCCCGCGCTCGAATACGAGTCGACGCTCGCGCGCGGCGGCGTCGCCAGCGCGCTGCCGGCCTACAGGCTGTTCGACGAGGCCGGCGACGTGCTCGTCCTGCGCTCCGACATGACGGTCCCGATCGCGCGGCTCGTCGCGACCCGCTTCGACGGCGTCGAGCCGCCGCTGCGGCTCTCCTACGTCGCGAACGCCTATCGGGTCGTGCGCGCCCAGCGCGGCCAGCCGCGCGAGTTCCTGCAGGCTGGGATCGAGCTGATCGGCGCGCCCGCGCCGTCCGGCTCGGCCGAGGCGCTGACGGTGATGTGCGACGTGCTCGACGCGGTCGGGCTCGAGCGCTATCGCGTCGGCCTCGGCGACGTCGACCTGTACGTCTCGCTGCTCGACGGCTGCGGCGTGCAGGGGGAGGCGAGGCAGCGGCTGATGCACCAGCTCGCCGACCGCGACTTCGTCGGGCTCGCGCGGGAGGTCGAGGCGCTCGGCCTCGACGACGAGGCGGCCGAGCTGCTCGTCCACGTCCCCCAGATGCGCGGCGGTCCGGAGATCCTCGAGCGCCTCGGCGGCGCCGCCTCGGCCGCGGCCGAGGGGCTGCGCGGGCTCTACGCGCTGCTGCCGCCGCGCGTCGCGGAGCGGGTCATCTTCGACCTCGGCCTGCTCGGCGGGCTCGACTACTACACGGGCGCGATCTTCGAGGTCTACGACCCCGCGCTCGGCGTCCCGATCGGCCAGGGCGGCCGCTACGACGACCTGCTCGGGCGCTTCGGCAGCCCGCAGCCGGCGGTCGGGTTCGCGCTCACGATCGAGCGGCTGCACATCGCCTTGACGGGGGAGGAGCGGGCGTGAGCGCGCTTGGCCTGACGATCGCGGTGCCGCGCGGCGCGCTGATGGAGGGGTCGCTCGACCTGCTCGACTCGCTCGGGATCGACACCTCCGAGGTGCGCGCGAACGACCGCAAGCTGCTCTTCCGCGACGTCGGGATCGTGACGATGCGGCCCTCCGACGTGCCGACCTACGTCGAGGCCGGCGCCGCCGACATCGGGATCACCGGCAAGGACGTCCTGATGGAGCAGTCCGAGCGCGACGTCTACGAGCTGCATGACCTCGGCTTCGGGCGCTGCGTGATCGTGCTCGCGTCGGTCGCCGGGGAGGACCGCGCGGCGGAGGCGCTGCGGCGGCTCGGCGTGATGCGGGTCGCGACGAAGTACCCGAAGATCTCGCTGCGCCACTTCGAGGCGACCGGCCGCCAGGCCGAGATCGTCGAGGTGAAGGGCTCGGTCGAGCTGGCGCCGCTGACCGGCCTGGTGGAGACGATCGTCGACCTGACCGCGACCGGCACGACGCTGCGCGAGAACGGCCTCGTCGTGCGCGAGGAGATCGCGGTCGTGACGGCGCGCCTGATCGCGAACCCGGTCGCCCACAAGCTCAAGGCCGCGGCGATCGACGAGCTGCTGGAGCGCGTGCGTGCGGCTTGAGCGCCGCACGCTGATCGACGGCAGCGACCCCGGCGTCCTCGCCACCGAGCTGCGCGCGCTCGTGCCCGGCGGGGCGTCGGTTGCGACGGCGGTGGCGGCGATCGTCGCGGAGGTGCGCGAGCGCGGTGACGAGGCCGTCCTGGAGCTGACGCGCCGCCACGACACCGGCGGGACCGAGCCCCAGCCGCTGCGGGTCAGCGACGAGGAGCTGAGCGACGCGCTCGACGGGCTGGACGGCGACGTGCGGGCGGGACTGGAGCTGGCGATCGCGAACGTCGGGGCGGTGGCGCGGGCGGGTGTCGACCCCGAGGCGGCGGTCACGCTTCCCCAGGGCCAGCGGATCGCGCTGCGGGAGTCGCCGGTCGCGCGCGCCGCGATCTACGTCCCCGGTGGCCGTGCGCCGTACCCGAGCACGGTCGTGATGGGCGTCGTGACGGCGCTGGCGGCCGGCGTCGAGCAGGTCGCGGTCTGCGCGCCGCCCGGACCGGACGGCCACGCGCACCCCGTGATCCTCGCCGCCTGCGCGCTCGCCGGGGCGACCGAGGTCTACCGCATGGGCGGCGCCCAGGCGGTCGCCGCGCTCGCGTACGGGACGGGGACGATCGTGCCGGTCGACGTGATCGTCGGGCCCGGCAACCTGTGGGTGCAGGAGGCGAAGCGGCAGGTCTTCGGGCAGGTCGGGATCGACGGCTTCGCCGGGCCGAGCGACCTGCTCGTCGTGCTCGCGGGTGCCGCGCCGGCGGACGTGGAGCTGGCGGCGCTCGACCTGCGCGCGCAGGCGGAGCACGGCGCGGACAGCCTCGTGGTTGTGCTCTCGCCCGAGCCGGCCGCGTTGGAGGCGCTCTCGACGCTGCTCGCCGCCGTGCCCGAGCCGGGGGTCGGCGCGCTCGTCGAGGTCGCCGACGCGGACGCGGCGCTGGCGCTGAGCGAGGCGTTCGCGCCCGAGCACCTTGAGCTGATCGGGTCCGACGCGGAGGCGCGTGCGCCGCGGGTGCGGCGCGCCGGCTGCCTGTTCGTCGGCGCCGGCAGCGCGACCGCGTTCGGCGACTACGTCGCCGGCTCGAACCACACGCTGCCGACCGACGGCGCCGCGCGCTACGCCTCCGGGCTCTCGGCGCGGCACTTCCGCCGCCGCATGGCGGAGGTGCGGATCGACGCCGCGGCGGCCGCCGCGCTCGCTCCCGCCGGGATCGCGATCGCCCGCGCGGAGGGCTTCGAGGCGCACGCCACGTCGATGGAGGCCCGCATGCGGGAGAATGGGACGTCATGAGCGAGACGGGACAGCGCAGCGCGACGATCGATCGTAGAACGGGGGAGACCGACGTGCGGCTCTCGCTCGGCCTCGACGGCACCGGCGACGGCACGCGTGAGACGGGCGTCGGCTTCTTCGACCACATGCTCGACCTGGTCGCCCGTCACGGGCGGCTCGACCTCGACGTGGCCGCGACCGGCGACCTCCAGACGGGCGCGCACCACACCGTCGAGGACGTCGGCATCTGCCTCGGCCAGGCGCTCGACCGGGCGCTCGGCGACCGCCGCGGGATCTACCGCTACGGCGCCGCCACGATCCCGATGGACGAGGCGCGCGCGAGCTGCGCGATCGACGTCTCGGGCCGCGCCTTCTGCGCCTTCGAGGCGGAGCTGGCGCCGGGCGCGATCGGCAACTTCGACCACGAGCTGACGGAGGAGTTCTTCCGCGCGGTGGCCGGCAACGCGAGACTGACGCTCCACCTGACGGTGGAGGCGGGCGCGAACGTCCACCACATCATCGAGGCGCTCTTCAAGGCGTTCGCCCGCGCGCTGCGGGCGGC
>JAATFK010000450.1 GCA_015655225.1 Solirubrobacterales bacterium
CGCGTGGTCACGGGCGCGGTAGGCGCTCGGGGTCTCTCCCACGATCGCGGTGAAGCGTGCCGAGAAGGAGCCGAGGCTCGTGCAGCCGACCGCCAGGCAGACCTCCGTCACGGTCACGTCGCCGCGCCGCAGCAGCGCCGCCGCGCGCTCGATCCGTCGCGTCATCAGGTACGAGTAGGGCGTCTCGCCGTACGCCTCGCGGAAGCGGCGGCTGAAGTGCGCGGTCGACATCAGCGCCGTGCGGCCGAGCGCCGCCACATCGAGCGGCTGGTCGTACTCGCGATCCATCCGGTCGCGGGCACGCCGCAGGTGCCGCAGCTCGTCGAGGTCCATCTCGCTCAGGTTAGGGGCTGCCACGACAACTCGGCTGCACGAAAGCCGCTCGCCTGGTGCGCTAGCGTCCGCCCATGTCCGCAGACGCCGCCAGGCTGACGCTCGCGCCGGTCGCGGGGCGTGGGACCGTCGCCGACGTCGTCGCCCAGCTCGCCGGCGCGCTGCAGCGGGGCGAGCTGCGGCTCGGCGACCGCCTCCCGGTCGAGCGGACGCTGGCGGCCGAGCTGGGCGTCAGCCGCACGACCGTCCGCCGCGCCTACCACCGGCTCGCGCAGGCCGGCCTGCTGGAGATCCGCGCCCGGCAGGGACGGCAGAGCGGGACCTTCGTCCACTCCGAGGTCGTCCCGGCCGAGTTGCTGCGCGTTCCGCCGCCCGCCGTCCCGTTCGAGCGGATCGCCGACGCGCTCGTCGCCCGGCGCGTTCTGGAGCCGGCGATCGCGGCGCTCGCCGGCACGGCCGCGACCGCCGAGGACCTGCTCGACCTGCGGCGGATCCTCGCCGAGCAGCAGCGCGCCGGCGACGACGTCGACCGCATCCGCCGCCTCGATCCCGCCTTCCACCTCGCGATCGCCCGCGCGACCCACAACGAGGTGATGGTCGAGCTGATGCAGACCCTGCTCGAGCGCCTCGAGCTGACGCGCGACCCGCCGCGCGACGACCCCGGCGAGGCGGCGCGCACGATCGAGGTCCACCGCGAGACGATCGACGCGATCGCCTCGCGCGACGACGCGCGCATCCGGGCGACGATGCGGGACCACCTGCGGATCCTGGAGCGCGTCTGGGAGGAGACGACCGGCGGGCGGCTGCCGCCGTGGGACGCGCCGGAGGCGTGAGCCGCGTCTGTGGTACATCTTCGTAGCCCATTCACCCGCGCCGGTCCGGAGTGCCCCATGCCCGATCTCGTCAGCCTCGACGTCACCGACGTGCGCCGCCGCTTCAGCGCGCTCGACCGCGGCTTCGCCTTCTTCGACGGCGCCGGCGGGACGCAGACCCCGGACGTGGTCGGCGACGCGATCGCCCGCTCCACGCGCGAGGCGAGCGCCAACTTCGGCGCTCCCTACGCGACGAGCCACCGCGCCGGCGCGACGTTCGAGCAGGCCGAGGCGGGAGCGGCGGCCTTCCTCGGCTGCGCGCCGGGAGAGGTCACCTTCGGCCTCAACATGACGAGCCTCAACTTCGCCCTCTCGCGCACCGCGGGCCGCACCTGGGCGCCCGGCGACGAGCTGGTCGTCACCGCCCTCGATCACGACGCGAACGTCGCGCCGTGGCTGGAGCTGGCGCACGACCTCGGCCTCGTCGTCCGCGTCGTCCCGATCAACCCCGACACGACGCTCGACCTCGACGGCCTGCGCGGCGTGCTGAGCGATCGCACCCGCGTGGTCGCGTTCACGGCCGCGACGAACGCGGTCGGCACGAAGACGCCGATCCGCGAGATCAGCGACCTGGCGCACGCGGCCGGCGCGCTCAGCTGGCTCGACGCGACGCACTTCGCCGCCCACGAGCGGATCGACGTGGCGGCGCTCGACGTGGACGTCGCGCTCTGCTCGACCTACAAGTTCTGCGGCCCGCACCTCGGGCTCGCCTACGTGCGCGAGGCGGTCGCCGCCGGCTGGCGCCCGTACAAGTCGCGCCCGAGCGCGTCCACGCCGACCGGCCGGATGCTCTCCACCGGGACGCCGCCGTTCGAGGCGCTCGCGGGACTGAACGCGACCTTCGGCTACCTGGAGGAGATCGGCGGCCTGGAGGCGATCGAGCGCTACGAGCGCGGCCTCGCGGAGCAGTTCGTCGCGACACTGCCGGACGGGGTCACCGCCTACGGCCTGCCGGGCGTGGAGGGGCGCGTGCCGACGTTCATGGTGAACGTCGACGGCGTGCCGGCGGCGACCGCGTCCCGCCAGCTCGCGGAGCGCGGCTACGGCGTCTGGAGCGGGGACACCTGGTACTCGCTCGGCCTCTACCAGTCGCTCGGCTACGAGGACGGCTCGCTACGCGTCGCGCTCTCGCACTACAACACCGCCGACGAGGTCACGGGCCTCGTCGCCGCGCTCGCCGAGCTCGGGAGCTGAGCGGATGACGAGCGCGGGCGGATATGACGCGGTCGTCGTCGGCGCCGGCCACAACGGCCTGATCAGCGCGATCCGGCTCGCCGACGCGGGCTGGCGCGTGCTCGTGCTGGAGCAGGCGCCGTACCCCGGCGGCGCGATCTGGAGCGCGGAGCTGACCGAGCCGGGGTTCGTCCACGACGGCCACTCGACGAACCACAACCTGTTCCTCGCCTCCCCCTTCTACGCTGCCCACGCCGCCGAGCTGGAACGCCACGGGCTGCGCTACGCGGTCTCCTCCACCCCGTTCGCGAACGCCTTCCCCGACGGCACGGCGCTGCGCGCCCATCAGGACGTCGCGCGCACCGCGGCCGGGCTCGGCGCCGACGCGGAGGGCTGGCTCGCGCTCGACGCCCTCTTCGAGCGGATCTCGCCGCTGCTGTTCGAGCTGTACGCGGCGCCGGTCCCGGTCTCGCTGGCGCAGGCGCGCGGGACGCTGTCGCTCGCGCGCCGCTTCGCCGGGCGCGACCGGCGGCGGGAGCTGCCCGCGCTCGCGCGGCTGCTCGCCTCCTCCGCGCGGGAGCTGGCGGACACCTACCTGACGACGGCGGAGGCGAGGGCGGCGCTCGCCTGCTGGGGCCTGCACATCGACTTCGGACCCGACGTCGCGGGCGGCGCGATGTTCGCGTTCCTGGAGGCGTTCGCCGACCAGCGCGCCGGGATGGCGATCGTCGAGGGCGGCGCCTCCCGCATGGTCGACGCGCTCGTGGCGATGCTGCGCGCGCGGGGCGGCGAGCTGCGCACCGGCGCCGAGGTGACGGGGATCGAGACGCGCGGCGGCCGGGCTGATGCCGTCGTGCTCGCGGGCGGGGAGCGGATCGCCGCGCGCCGCGCGGTCGTCGCCTCGGTCACGCCGGCGGCGCTCGCGCGGCTGCTCGGCGGCGCCGCCCCGGAGCGGACGCGGGCGGTGGCGCGCGCCTTCCACCACGGCCCCGCGACGATGATGCTCCACCTCGCGCTGGACGGGCCGGTGCCGTGGCGGGCCGGCGCCGACCTCGCGGACTTCGCCTACGTCCACGTCGCGCCGTACCTCGACGACCTCGCGCGCACCTACACGGCCGCGATGGGCGGCCGGCTGCCGGCCGAGCCGCTGCTCGTCGTCGGCCAGACCTCGGCCGTCGACCCGACGCGCGCGCCGGCCGGCAAGCACGTCCTGTGGGTGCAGGTCCGTGCGCTGCCGGCGCGGCCGACCGGCGACGAGGCGGGCGAGCTCGCGGTCGGCGACGGCTCGTGGGACGCGCTCGCCGCGCCCTACGCCGAGCGCGTCCTCGCAAAGCTGGAGCGCTACGCGCCGGGGCTGCGCGCGCTGACGCGGACGACGACCGTGCTGAGCCCGGCCGAGCTGGAGCGCGCCAACCCGAACCTCGTCGGCGGCGACTCGCTCGGCGGCTCGATGCACCTCGCGCAGAGCTTCGTCCTGCGCCCCCGGACCCGCACCGCGGTCGACGACCTCTGGCTGACCGGCACCGCGACCTGGCCCGGCGCCGGCATCAACGCGCTCCCCGGCGACCACACCGCGAGCGCCGTGCTGGCCGACGCCCGCGGGCCGCGGCGGCCGCGCCGCCCCGGCCGCCCCGGGCGCTAGCGCCCGAGCAGCACCGCCGCGTTCGTGACGGCGGCGGCGTCCACGAAGGCGGCGCCGCGGTGGGCCACCAGCGACTCCGGGTCCTTCGTCCCCATCGGGAAGGGCCAGTCGCTGCCGAGCACGACGTGGTCCGCGCCGAACACCTCGACGCCGCGGTCGACGGCGCCGGGGTCGTGCACGAGGCAGTCGACCCACAGCCGCTTCACCGCCACCGTCGGCGACTCCGTCAGCGGCTTCAGCCCCGGCCGCTCGGTCACGACCCCCTGCTCCCAGCGCGGGACGAGGTCCGGCACGCAGCCGCCGCAGTGGACGAGCAGGACGCGCATGCGGGGGTGGCGCGGCAGCACGTCGCCGAAGACGAGCTGCGCGGCGGCGATCGCGGTCTCGACCGGGTTCCCGAGCAGGTTGTGGAGGTAGAAGGCCTCCAGCCGCGCGTCGGGCGAGCTGCCCGGGTGCAGGAGGACGAGACGGGCGTCGTCGTCGAGCCCCTGCCAGAGCGGCGCGAGCGCGTCGTCGGCGAGCGAGACCGAGCCGCCGCCGGCGGAGGCGCAGACGCCCGCCCAGCGCGCGTCGCCCCGCAGCCGCTCGTACTCGGCGAGCGCGACCTCGGGCTGGTCGAGCGGGAGGTAGGCGAGCGGCAGGAGGCGGGCGCCGCCGTCGACGGCGGCGAGCGTCCCCTCGTTCAGCGCGCGCACCCAGGCGACCGTCGCGTCCGGGTCGAGGCCCTGGCGGAAGAACGGCGGCGGCGGGGAGACGACCGCCTCGTCCAGTCCCCGCGTGTCGAGCCAGCCGAGCAGGCGGGCCGGGTCGTAGAGCGGCGGCGGGCCGACCGCGTGGCCGTCGAGGACGAGCTTGCCGTCCTCCGCGCGGGAGACGCTGGTGGCCCCGAGCCCCTCGTCGGTCAGCCGCGGCGCGAGGTGGACGTGGAAGTCGATGCGGGACATGCAGGCCTTTCGAAGGGGTCGTCGGCGGGAAGGGAAAGGCGAGAAAAGCTTCTGATCGAGGCCCCTGCACTGGCGGACCCCGAGCACATTTGATAAACGATATATAGCGAAACGGCAGCAGCCGTTCGCCGACCCGCTCCCCACCTTCGCATCGCCGAATCGAGCATCTGTGACACTGATCCCCGCCGCATGGCTGCTCGACTCGGTCGAGCGCGTCTTCAGCGCCGCCGGCCTGCCCGCCGCGAGCGCCGCCGCGATCGCCGAGGGGCTGGTCGACGCCGACCTGCGCGGCATCCCGTCGCACGGCACGATGCTCGTCCCGATGTACGTCGAGCGTCTGCATGCCGGGTCCGTCACGCTCGCGCCGGAGGCCTCCGTCGTGCTCGACACCGGCGCGGTCGCCGTGCTCGACGCGGGCAACGCGCTCGGGATCCTGACCGGCGACCAGGCGATGGGGCTCGCGGTCGAGAAGGCGAGAGCCCTCGGCGTCGGCGTCGTCGTCGTCCGCCACGCCTTCCACTTCGGCGGCGCGTTCCGCTACGTCCAGGCGGCGGCCGCCGTCGGCTGCATCGGGATCGCCGCCGCCAACACGCGGCCGCTGATGCCTGCGCCCGGCGGCGCGCGCGCGGTCGTCGGCAACAACCCGCTCGCGATCGGCGTCCCCGTTCCGGTGGGCGCGCCGATCGTCCTCGACATGGCGCTCTCGGAGGCCGCGCTCGGGAAGATCCGGCTCGCCGCCGCCTCCGGCAGAGCGATCCCCCCGACCTGGGCGACCGACGCCGACGGCCTCCCCACGACCGACCCCGAGGCGGCGATCGCGGGCCTGCTGCTGCCGGCCGCGGGACCGAAGGGCTACGGGCTCGCGCTGATGCTCGACGTGCTCACCGGCGTCCTCTCCGGCGGCAGCTTCGGCGCCTCCGTCCAGGGGCTCTACGCCGACACCTCGGTCCCGAACGACTGCGCCCACCTCTTCGTCGCGCTCGACCCCGCCGCCTTCGGCGATCCCGACGCGTTCGTCACCTCCGTCGGCGAGCTGGCGGCCCAGGTCGCGGCCTCGCCGACCGCGCCGGGCGTCGAGCGCGTCCTGCTGCCCGGCCAGCTCGAGTCCGAGCGCCACGCGGCCGGGCTCAGCGCCGGGATCGAGCTGGCGGAGTCGAGCCTCGCGAAGCTGCACGAGACCGCCGAGCGGCTCGGCGTCGCACTGCCCGCGGTCCCGACGGAAGCGGCCGCATGAGCGAGACCGTCGACGCGATCGTCGTCGGCTCCGGCATCAACGGCCTCGTCGCCGCCGCCGAGCTGGCGGGCGCCGGCTGGTCGGTCGCGCTCGTCGAGCGCAACGCCGAGCCGGGCGGCTTCATCGCCTCCGGCGAGCTGATCGAGCCCGGCTTCGTCCACGACACGTTCTCCTCCTGGCATCCCGAGTTCGTGACCGGCGGCGCCTACGCCGAGCTGGGCGCGGAGCTGCACGACCACGGGCTCGTCTACCGCAACGCGGAGCGGCTCGTGACCGGCACCGTGCGCCGCGACGGCAGCGCGGTCCTGGCCGACCGCGACCCGCTGCGGACGGTCGAGGGCTTCGCCGACCCGCGCGACCGCGTCGCCTATCTCGACCAGCTCGCGCGGATCGGCGCGGCGCTGCCGTCGATCGGCGGCCTGCTCGGCAGCGAGCTGCGCTCGACCGCCCCGCTGCGCCACCTCGCCAGGCTCGCGAGAGACGGCGGCCGCGCCGGTCTCGACGGCTGGCTGCGCGACGCGCTCACGAGCGGGCGCGGCTGGTGCCGCGGACGCTTCGCCGGTGACGAGGTCGACGCCCTCTGGGCGCCGTGGCTGCTCCACTCCGGGCTCTCGCCCGACCACGCCTCGGGCGGCCTGATGATCCCGCTCTTCGCGGCGACGATCCACCACGCCGGGCTGCCGGTCGTCGAGGGCGGCCAGGGGCGCTTCCTCGCCGCCTTCCGCGCGCTGCTGCGCGCCCGTGGCGCCGAGCTGCTGACCGGCGAGCCGGTCGAGCGGATCGTCGTCGAGCACGGCCGCGCGGTCGGCGTCGCGACCGCCTCGCGCGAGCTGCGCGCCCGCCGCGCCGTGATCGCCTCGGTCGCTCCGGGCGCCCTCTACGCCGAGCTGCTGCCCTCCGGCGTCGTCCCGCCGGCGCTGCGCGAGGAGGCGACCCGCTACCGCCCCGGCCGCGCCGCGCTGCAGCTCCACGTGACGCTCTCGGCCCCGCCGAGCTGGACCGACACGCGTCTCGGCGAGATCCCGCTGCTGCACCTGACGGAGGGCTCCTCCTCGACCGCGATCGCCTGCGCGGAGGCGGAGGCCGGCCTGCTGCCGCGCGAGGCGACGGTCGTCGTCGGCCAGCAGTCGGTGCTCGACCCGACCCGCGTCCCGGCCGGCGCCGCGACCCTCTGGATCCAGCTGCAGGAGGTGCCGGCCCGCCCGCTCGGCGACGGGGCCGGCGAACTGAACCCCGACGGCCGCTGGACCGAGGAGCTGACCGACGCCTACGCGCAGCGGATCCTCGGGCGGATCGAGACGCACGCGCCCGGCCTGCGCAGACTCGTGCGCGGGATCAGAGCCTTCACGCCCGACGACCTCGTCGCGCACAACCCGAACGCGATCGGCGGCGACCCCTACGGCGGCGCCGCCGACCTCGACTAGCGGCTGCTGTGGCGGCCGCTCCCGAGCGCCCCCAGCCACCAGACGCCGATCGACGGGCTCTGGCAGATCGGCGCCGCGACGCACCCCGGCCCCGGCCTCAGCGGCGCCTCCGGCCACCTCGTCGCCCAGTCGCTGCTGGCGCCGCCGCCGCGCCGCCGCGCGGCCGCCGCGCTGCGCGCCGCCCTCCCCTTCCCCCCGCCCGCGACCGACCGGGAGCAGACCGCATGAGAGCGACCTTCAGCGCCGACGGCGAGGTGCTCGTCGTGACCGGCGGCGCCAGCGGCATCGGCGCCGCCGCCGCGCGCGCCTACGCGGAGGCCGGCGGCACGCCGGTCGTGCTCGACGTTGCGCCCTCCGACGAGCTCGCCGCCGCCGGGATCGAGCAGCACGGCGTCGACGTCGCCGACCGCGATGCGGTCTTCGCCGCGTTCGCCGCGATCGCCGAGCGCCACGGCCGCGTCGACGGCCTGATCGCCGGCGCCGCCGTCCAGCCCCGCACGCCGGTCGCCGAGATGGACCCGGCCGAGTGGCGCCACACGCTCGCGGTCAACCTCGACGGCGTCGTCTGGGCGGTGCAGGCGGCGCTGCCGCACCTGCGCGCGCAGGCGAGCGGGTCGATCGTCGTCTTCGCCTCCGGGCTCGCGCACATGGGCCGCGCCGAGGCGTCCGCCTACGCCGCCTCGAAGGGCGCGCTGATCGCGTTCGCGAAGTCGCTGGCGGCCGAGGTGATCGAGGACCGCGTGCGCGTGAACGTCCTCTTCCCGGGCGTGATCGACACGCCCCAGTTCCAGGCCGCCAACCCCGGCGACGAGCGCGCGCACTGGCTCAGAACGACCGGCATCGGCGAGCCGGAGGACGTCGCCGGCCCCCTTCTGTTCCTGCTCTCGGAGGCCGCCACGATGACCGGATCGACCCTCAGCCGCGACCGCGCGTTCGCCGCCGACGCCGGGGAGGACGCGTGAGCGCCCCCACCCCCGCCCCCGCCGAGACGCTGCCGGTCGGGATCGTCGGCGCCGGCCCGGTCGGGCTGATCACGGCCCTCGGGCTCGCGCGCTACGGCGTCCCGGTCGTCGTCTTCGAGGAGGACGACCGGCTCTCGCTCGACACGAAGGCGGGCACGATCCTGACCCGCACGCTGGAAGTGCTGCACCGCTACGGCGCGCTCACGCCGGTGCTGAACGCCTCGCTGCGGATCGACGAGATCGGCGACATCGACCGCGAGACGAACGAGGCGCGCGCCTCCGTGCTGACGGGCGCGCTGACCGAGGACACGCGCTTCCCGTTCGTCATCAACATCCCTCAGAACGAGCTGGAGCCGGTCCTGCGCGCGTCGCTCGAGCGCGACCACCCGGGCGTCGTGCGCCTCTCGACGCGGCTGGAGCGCTTCACGCAGCACGACGACCACGTGGACGTCGAGGTGGCCGGCCCGGACGGGCCGGAGACGGTCGCGGTCCGCTACCTGCTCGGCTGCGACGGCGGGCGCTCGAAGGTGCGCGACGAGCTGGGCGTGACGGTCGAGGGGCACACGCTGCCGGACCGCTACTCGCTCGTCGACATGAGAGCCGACCTCGACGTCGAGCACCCGCGCGACTACCCGTACCTCGCCTACTTCGGCGACCCGTCGGAGTGGATGATCCTCGTGCGCCAGCCGCACTGCTGGCGCTTCCTCTTCCCGCTCGCGGCGGACCGCGACGTGCCGACCGCGCAGGAGCTGGCCGACAAGGCCCGGCGCTTCATCGGCGACGTCGGCGAGGTCGAGGTGCTCGGCTCGAACGTCTACACCGTCCACCACCGCGTCGCGACCAGATGGCGCGAGGGGCGCGTCTTCCTGATGGGCGACGCCGCGCACCTGATCACGCCGATGTGGGCGCTCGGCCTCAACACCGGCGTGCTCGACGCCTCGAACCTGCCCTGGCGGCTCGCCTGGGTGCTGCGCGGCTGGGCCGCCCCGTCGCTGCTCGACGGCTACGAGAACGAGCAGTCGCCGGTCGCGATCCAGGGCTCCGGCGAGATGGCCGAGGCGGCGCGCGCCTACATGTCGCGCCAGACCGGCGGCGTCGAGGCGATGGGCGACGGCAACTGGGGCAACGCGTTCACGCGCGCGCTGCTGAGCGTCAGCCTCGACGTGGACGGCACCGGCGACTGGTCGATGGTCCGCTCCGGCAGCGAGCCCGACGCGGTGCGCGTCGGCGACCGCGCGCCCGACCTGCCGCTGTTCGGCGCCGAGGGGACCGTGCACCTGCACGACCTCGCCGCCGACGGCTTCGTCGCACTCCACTTCACCGACACGCGCCGCCGTCCGCACGTTCCCGAGGCGGCCGGTCCCGCGCTGCGGCAGTTCGCCGTCAGCCGCTGGGACGCGCCGCACGACTCGGGGCTGCGCGACCGGGCCCTCTTCGATCCCGCCGAGCGGGTGCGGCGGCGCTTCGGCGTCGCGGACGACACGCTCGTCCTGCTGCGCCCCGACGGACACGTCGCAGCGATCGAGCCCCACGACCCCGCCGCGCGGGACGACCGGGCGGCAGCGCTCTACGAACAGATCACCGGCCAGGCGCCCCCGAGGGCCTGAAAGAGACCAGGAAGGAACTCGACATGGCCAGAGGCCAGGTTGTCACCGACGCCAGCGGGGCGGAGGTCGTGCTCGGAGACATCGGCACCGAGGTCGTCTTCGAGAACGACCACGTCCGCGTCTGGGAGGTGCGACTGGAGCCGGGCGACCACCAGCCCTGGCACCTGCATCACAATCCGTACCTGGTGATCGCGATCGAGGGGGCGGTGAACCGCATGGACTTCTTCGACGGCGACGAGTCGCGGATCATGGACGAGACGGTCGGCCGCGTCGTCTACCGCGAGGCGGGCAAGATCCACAACCTCACGAACCAGGGCGAGACGCGCTACGTCAACCGCCTGATCGAGCTGAAGGACCTCGGCGAGAACGCGAGCGGGAGCAACGGTCATGGCGTCTGAGCACCCGAACGTCTCCGACCCGGCGGCCTACTCCGGCGCCGCCGCCGACGCCGGCGCGCGCGTCGGCGAGCCGGCCGGCACCTCCGAGGGCGGCGAGGCGCTCTTCCGCTTCCAGGAGATCCTGCTCCAGACCGGCGACCTCGGCTGGGCCGACAAGACGCTCGCCGGGCTCGCGCAGAGAATGCTCTGGCGCGACGACGAGACCGGCGCCTCGATCGCGCTCGTGCGCTTCCTGCGGGGCTCCGGCGTGCCGTCGGTCCACGCGCACGCCTCCAACCAGTTCATGTTCTGCCTCGAGGGTCGCTACACGTACACGGCGACCGGGCTGACGCTCACGCCGGGCTCCTTCTACTGGAACCCGAAGGGCTGCCTGCACGGCCCGACGCACGCCGAGGAGGATTCGATCCTGCTGGAGGTCTACGACGGCCCCCACTACCCGACCCAGCCCGACTGGTACGAGAACCCGGAGGACGCACGCTGATGCCCAAGCAGGAGATCGTCTCCACGAGACTGGCCGAGCCCAACGGCCACTTCGCGCAGGCCACGCAGGCGGAGGCGAGCGGCCGCTTCGTCTTCATCTCGGGGATGACCGCGCGCAACGCCGAGGGCGGCATCACCGGGATCGGCGACATCACCGCCCAGACGCACCAGGTCTGCCAGAACCTCCAGGCCGCCGTCGAGGCCGCCGGGGGGACGCTGGAGGACGTCGTGCGGGTCGACGTCTACGTGCTCGACGTCGACCAGTTCGACGCGATCCACGCGGTCCGGCGCCAGTACTTCACGGGCGTCGCGCCGGCCTCGACGATGGTCGAGGTCTCGCGCTTCGTGAGACCGGAGTACCTGATCGAGATCAACGCGATCGCGGTCGTATCGTGAAGCTCGGCAGCCTTCGCCGCGACGGTGGGCGGCGGCTCGTCGCCGTGCTGGAGGACGAGGGCGCGTTCGCCCTGCTGCCGGACGCGCTCGGCTCGCTCGACGACGTCGTGCGCGGCGGGCCCGACGCCCTCGCGGCCGCGCGGGATGCGGTAGCGGGCGCGCAGCGGGTCCCGTTCGACCCCACGCACCTCGACGCGCCGCTGCGCCGCTTCAACCGCGACATCCTCTGCGCCGGCTGGAACTACTGGGAGCACTTCGAGGAGTCGAGAGGGCTGCGGCCCGAGGGGCAGGAGCCGAGAGCGCGGCCCGAGCACCCGACCTTCTTCACGAAGGGTCCGGACGTGACGATCGGCCCGGCCGACGACATCGCGTGGGACCCGGCCCTCTCCTCCAGATGGGACTACGAGGCGGAGGTCGTGATCGTGATCGGGAAGGATGGCCGCTCGATCCCGGCCGAGCGCGCGTTCGAGCACGTGTTCGGCTTCTGCGTCGCGAACGACGTCTCCCAGCGCGATCTCCAGCGCGCGCACGGCGGGCAGTGGCTGAAGGGCAAGAGCATCGACCAGACGATGCCGCTCGGGCCGTGGATCACGACCGCCGACGAGGTGCCCGACCCCTACGCGCTGCAGATTCAGTGCGAGCTGAACGGCGTCGTGCTGCAGGATGCCTCCACCGCGCTGGTGGCGTTCAGATTCGACCAGCTGATCGCGGAGCTGAGCTGGGGCATGACCCTGCGGGCGGGCGACGTGCTGCTGACGGGAACGCCCAGCGGGATCGGCAACGCACGCGATCCGCAGGTCTTCCTGACCGACGGCGACCGGCTCGTGACGCGTGTCTCGGGACTCGGCGAGCTGAGCAATCGGGTCGTAGCGACGAATCTCACCGACCCGTTAGTTACAGTCCCTGGGACAGGCGATGACCATGCTTAATCCACCACGCCGCAAGACGGCCGCCGACGAGGCCGAGCTGGCGCTCTTCCAGGGCATCATGGAGGGCGCGATCCCGCCCGGGGCGCCGCTGCGGCTGCAGGACCTGGCCGACCAGCTCGACATGAGCATGATGCCGATCCGCGAGGCGCTGCGGCGGCTGCAGGGGCTCGGCCTGGTCGAGATCGTGGCGCACAAGGGCGCGTGGGTCAGGCCGCTCACGCTCGAGGACCTGTTCGACACCTACTTCACGCGGATGCACCTCGAAGGGCTCGCGCTCGCGACCGCCGCGGGGCGCGTCACCGAGCAGGACTCCGCGCGTGCCCGCGCGGCGCTGGAGGAGAAGCAGGAGGCCGACGCGCGCGGTGACCTGATCGCCTCGCGCGACGCGCACGAGCGCTTCCACTTCGCGATGTACGACGCCTCCGGCTCGAACTGGCTCGTGCGCAGCATCCAGCCGCTGTGGCGCAACAGCGAGCGCTACCGGGTCGAGTCGATGCGCCACCCCGACCACGTGCAGATGCGGGCGGCCGAGCACCTCGCGATGCTCGAGGCGATCGAGCGGGGCGACGCCGCCGAGGCGGTCGCGCTGCTCGTCTCCCACCTGCGCAGCTCGGTCGAGCTGGTCGCCGCGAGCGTCGAGCCGAGCAACGGCGGC
>JAATFK010000372.1 GCA_015655225.1 Solirubrobacterales bacterium
GTCGAGGTCGTCGAGGTCGCCGCGGCGGACCTCTGCGCCGAGGGCGGCGACGGCCTCAGCGGAAGCGTCGGAGCGGGCGAGGCCGACGACCGTGTGGCCGTTGGAGAGCAGTTCGGGGATGACGGCGGAGGCGATGTGACCCGAGGCGCCGGTGACGAAAACGCGCATGTGAAGACTCCTGTCGAGATGGCATGTCACTTGGTGTCATGACCATAGCAGCGCCCATGTCACGCGGTGTCATCGCCTACACTCGATTTCATGTCACGCTGGCAACCAGACGCTGCGGGCCGCCTGATGAAGGCGGCGATCACCCTGTTCGAGGAGCAGGGCTACGAGCAGACGACCGTCGCCGAGATCGCCGAGCGCGCGGGACTGACGAAGCGGACGTTCTTCCGCTACTTCTCCGACAAGCGCGAGGTGCTGTTCCGCGGCTCCGAAGAGCTGGAGAGCGTCTGGCTGGAGGGGATGGCCGGCGCGCCGCCCGAGGCGTCCCCGCTCGCGGTGGTCGCGGCCGGGCTCGATCCGGTCGCGGAGCTGTTCGCCGAGCGCCTGTCCTTCGCCCGCATCCGCGCCGCGATCATCGCCGGGAACCCGGAGCTGAAGGAGCGCGAGCTGATCAAGCTGCAGACGCTCGCGGGCGCGATCGAAGCCGCCCTGGTCGCGCGAGGCGCGCCGGCAAACGCCGCGACGCTCGCCGCCCAGGCGGGCGTGACCGTCTTCCACGTCACGTTCGGCCGCTGGGTGCAGCAGGACGACCCCGGTGCCTTCAGAGCGCTGGTCGACGAGTCGCTGGAGGAGCTGCGGGCCGTCACGGCCGCGTGAGCCGCCCGCGGGACCGGCCCGCCGCGGCCGTATCCTCGCCCCTCATGCAAGCGCCAACCCCGCCGCTCCCCAGCCCCGTGCCGCTCGGCGCCCGGCCGTGGCCGCATGCCGACCTCGCGCTGCGCGGCGTGCGCGTGCTCGACGCCGGCGGCGGCTTCACCGAGCCGCTCGACGTGACCGTCGCGGGGGCGCGGATCGCCGCGGTCGCCCGCAACGCGCCCGCTCCCGAGGGCGCACTGGAGGTCGACGCCGCGGGCCTCTGGTTGATGCCGGGCATCGTCGACTGCCACACGCACACCGGGATGTCCTCGACCGACACGCTCGCGAACCTGCGGACCCCGCTCTCCCTGCGGACGCTGCAGACCGCGCGCAACCTCCACGCGACGCTCGCCAGCGGCGTCACCACGACGCGGGACGCCGGCGGCGTCGACGCCGGCGTGCGCGAGGCGATCGAGCGCAGCGTGATCGCCGGGCCGCGGCTGCAGGTCTCGATCGTGCTGCTGAGCCAGACCGGCGGGCACAGCGACGGCTTCCTCCCCGGACCGGGCCTCGAGCGCTCCGTCGAGGAGTTCGTCCCCGACAGCCCGGGCCGTCCGCCCTACCTCGTCGACGGCCCCGAGGAGATGCGCAGAGCCGTGCGCCAGCTGCTGCGCCCCGGCCCCGACTGGATCAAGGTCTGCACGAGCGGCGGCGTCTTCGGCGGGCTCGAGGCGGCGAACCGTCCCGAGCTGTCGATCGAGGAGGTCGCGGTCGCCGTCACGGAGGCCGGTCGCGCCGGCAGAGGCGTGATGGCCCACGCGGTCGGCAGCGGCGGGATCGAGATCGCGCTCGCGGCCGGCGTGCGCTCGATCGAGCACGGCATCCACCTCGACGAGGAGCAGGCGAGACGGATGGCGAGCGCCGGCACGACGCTCGTCCCGACGCTTGCGATCTACGAGGACGTCGCCCGTGCGGTCGCCGCGAACCCGGCGGCCTTCCCGCCGGTCGTCGCGGAGGCGGCCGAGGACCTGCGCGGCCGGCTGGGCGGCGCGGTGCGCCTGGCGCGCGACCTCGGCGTCCCGATCGCGCTCGGCACCGACTTCGCCACCGCCGCCGACCAGGGACGCGCCGGAGAGGAGCTGGCGGCGCTGCGCCGCGCGGGGCTCCCGCCGGAGCAGGCGCTGCTCGCGGCGACCGTCAACGGGGCCCGGCTGCTCGGCGTCGCGGACCGCGTCGGACGGATCGCACCCGGCCTCGCGTTCGACGCGCTGCTGCTCGACGGGGACCCGGGCGACCTCGCCGGGTTCGCCGAGGGCACGGCGATCACCGGCGTCTTCCACGACGGCGCGGCGGTCGTCGAGCACCCGCGCATCGCCGCCACCGCACGGCGCATCACGGCCTGATCGGGGACCGGGCGTCAGCCGCCCGACCCATTCTCGACCAATCCGGTCGAGATGGTTTACACTCCTGCCGATGGCAAAGGTAAGAAAGACGATCGGGGTTTGGACAAATCGTGGAGCCCGGCAGCGGCTGCCATGGAGCCATCCGATCCGCGGGGACGCGCGGGATCGTCGCTCACCCGCCATCTGGCGCGATGCAGCGCGCCGCGCGGTCGGACCTCGCCGCTCCTCTTCTCCGGCGGCGAGGTCCGGCGCGCCGCGCCCGTGCGCGGAGGAGCGGAGGAGCACATGACGCACGCGATGACCGCATCCCACCCCACCGACGCCGAAGCGCTGACCCCCCGCCCACCTCCGCGCCCTCGGCCTGCTCCAGGAGCGCGGCTCGATCACGACCGCCGAGCTGGCCGAGCACGACCATCGCTCGCGCGAGAGCGCGCGGCGGCTGCTGCACACGCTCGAGCAGCGGCGGCTCACCTCCGCGGAGCTGATCGGCGGCGGCTGCCTGCGCTACACCCTCGCCGACGTCTGACGCGAGGCGGGCGACGCCTCGGACGACGAGCGGCCCGGCGCCCGTGCCGCCGCAGGCGGCCAGCCACCCGCTGCTACCGTTCCGCGCCCCTGACGTAGGAGGGGGAATCGGCATGCGCTTTCAGGTCCTCGACATCCTCCCCTACGTGCCGAACCCCGTCACCGGACGGCACGTGAGCCCGGCCGATCGCCTCGCTCAGTCGGTGCAGATGGCGCGGTTCGCCGAGCAGGTCGGCCTCGACTCCTACGCCTTCGGCGAGCGCCACGCCGGGCACATCCTCTCCCCCTCGTCCGGCGTCCTGCTCGGCGCGGCGGCCGCCACGACCAGCCGCATCCGGCTGCAGACCGGCGTCTGCGTGCTGCCGATCCTCGATCCCGTACGCGTGGCGGAGGACTTCGCGACCGTCGACCAGCTCTCGCGCGGGCGCCTGGAGCTGACGATCGGCAAGGGCAACGAGGCGCGGCAGTTCCCCCTGTTCGGGCTCGACCAGGACGACCGCGACGAGCTGCTGTCGGAGAAGTACGAGCTGCTGCGCCGCCTGTGGCGCGAGGAGGACGTGACGTGGTCGGGCAGATCTCGCCCTGCGCTGGAGCACGCGACCACGCTGCCGCGGCCCTTCGCCGGCGCGCCGCGCATCTGGCACGGCTCCGCGACGACGCTCAGCTCCGTGGCGCTGGCCGCCAGATGGGGCGACCCGCTGTTCAGCGCCAACGCGATCCAGCCCCGGGAGAACTACAAGCGGCTGATCGACGCCTACCGCGAGCAGTACGCGGCACACGGCCACGACCCGCGCTACGCCTACGTCGGCGCCGGCTCGAGCTTCCTCTTCATCGCCGACACGACCCAGCAGGCGAAGGAGCAGTTCGGACCGGTCTACGAGGAGATCGTCCGCGTCTTCGCCAGCCGGCCCGGGAACGCCACGCCCTATCGCGACATCGACCACGCGATCGCCGAGGGCCCGGTGCTCGTCGGCAGTCCGCAGCAGGTGGTCGAGAAGATCCTCTACTTCCACGAGGCGTTCGATCACGACCTGCAGTCCTTCAGCCTGCCGACGATGCTCCCCTACGAGCAGCAGATGGACATGCTGGAGCGGCTCTCCAGCGAGGTCATGCCGGTCGTCCGCGCGCACGCGCCGACGACGTTGTGGACCGACGAGGACCCGTACGGCGGACGCCCCGCCTACCGCGGCCGCACGGTCGCCGACGCCGCCTCGGAGATCGAGGCGCGGACGCGGCTCGCTACAGGTTGAAGCTCCAGGGGTACGCGGCAGCCGTTCGCGCCGAGTAGCGCTTGCTCGCGTCGAACTGGATCGTGTAGGCGCCGAGGTCCTTCTGCGGCGGCTTGAACGGGAAGATGTGGGCGCGACGGCTCAGCGAGCCGCACGGCCCCGACGCCTTCCCGAGCGTCGTCGTCGTGATCAGCCTGGCCTTGGTGCCCTGGCCGTAGCCCCTGAACAGGTAGTGCGCGTAGATCGGCTTGCCCGGGGTAAACCCGGACGGATCGAACGTGACCGAGTCGTTCCACTCGAAGTCCGAGTTCTGGCCGTAGGCGGTCTGCGGTCCCTCCCAGACGGTGACGCTCCGGTCGGTGAACGCGACGTTCGCGGACTGGGCGGTCGCGCCGCCCGGATCGCTTCCGTCCCCGGTGCCACGGTCCGTCGCGGTGACCGGGGCCGACTGCCAGGTGGGACCGCTCGCCTTCGAGATCGGCGGGTCAGGGACTCTCAGCTTGTCGGCGAACGTGCCGTCGGCGCCGACCCGCTCCTCGGCGATCGCGACCTGGAATCCGAGGCCCAGCTCGACGTCGGCGCCCGGCGTCCAGCCAGCGCCCTTGACCGCGACGCTCGCGTAGTGCTCGGTGTAGTTGCCGGACGCGGCCGAGTAGCTGTACGTGTTGACGTAGCAGCGGGTGGGGTTGGTGACCGCGAGCGTCGGGGCCGCCGCGGCCGGCGCGGAGCTGACCGCGACCGCCGCGACCGCGACCGCGCCGGCGATCGATCTCGGAAGCGCTCTCCTGACCATCGCCGCCGACGATACGCCCCGCGCGATCCCGCGTCTCGGACCAGAGCGCAGATCACCAGCACCAGCGCGCACAGATCGCCGCGCGGCCGGCCGGCGCTACTTCGGCTCGACCCGCAGCCCCCCGAGCATCAGGTCGAGGTGCCGGTGCCAGTCGGCGACGCCGGGCTTGAAGTACATCGTCGAGGTGATCCCGCAGAGGATCATCGGGACGTCGTCGAAGACGAGGTCGGCGCGGACGACGCCGGCCGCTCGGGCGCGGTCGAGGATCCGCGTGATGATCGCCGCGAACGCGTCCTTCTGCTCCTGGATCCCCTCCCACTCCAGGTCGCCAGAGCGCATCATCGCGAACTGGAAGCCGGTGTCGCCCTCGACCGCCGTCAGCGAGGCGA
>JAATFK010000297.1 GCA_015655225.1 Solirubrobacterales bacterium
GATGAGCATGCGGGTGGGCGGCGTGCGTGTGGCTCATCGCGACGCCGCCCGCTCGACCGGCAGCGTCCGGTGCTCGCCGTGGTGGCGGACCGCCGCGAGCAGGTCCGCCATGTGGTGGTCGTAGAGCCGGTAGAACGCGCGCCGTCCGTCGCGGCGGACGGCGACCGCGTGGAGCTGGCGCAGCACCCGCAGCTGCTGGGAGGCGACCGTCGGGGAGAGGCTCGCGCGCGCCGACAGCTGCTCGACCGCGCACTCGCCGTCGAGCAGCGCGAACAGCAGCCGCAGGCGGCTCGGCGCCGTGAACGCGCTCATCGCCTCCGCGAGCCGCTCGGACTCCTCGAAGCCGAGCGCGTCGCCGACGGGGGTGTGGAGCGATGACTCGGGCACGCCCCCGAAGCTAGCACGCCTGCACAGTCGTGCAGGTGTGGGTCGAGCCCGGCCTAGACCGCGCCGGAGACGACCAGCAGCGTCCGCACGCCTTCCAGCGCGCGGCGCAGCTGGTCGGGGTCGCGGCGGACCTGGGTCAGCAGCAGGCCGCCCTGGAGCGCCGCCATCACCGCGTCGGCGAGCACCGCGACGGGGATGTCGGCGTGCAGCTCGCCGCGCTCCTGCATCCGCGCGAGCCCGGCGATCAAGGGACGCTCCCAGCGCTCGAAGCCGGAGACGAAGGCGAGCCGCGTCTCCTCGTCGTGCTCGGCGAGCTGGCTGGCGAGCGAGCCGATCGGGCAGCCGCCGACCGCCTCGCGCTCCTCCTGCTCGGCGACGAGCGCGTCGAACCAGCGGTCGATCCCGGCGAGGCTGTCGAGGTCGTCCAGGTGGTCCTGCTGGGCGTCGAGGAGGGCGTCGGCGGTCGTGGCGACGACCGCGCGCAGCAGGTCGTCGCGGCCCTCGAAGTAGTGGTAGAGCTGGCTGCGGCCGACGCCCGCGAGCCGCTGGACGTCGTCGAGGGTGACGGCCGCGCTGCCGTGGTCGGCGACCAGCTGGGCGGCCGCCTCCAGGATCCGCTGCCGGGTCGCCCGGCCCTTCTCGGTGCTCGGCACGCTCGCCGCCATCGGCGGATCCTAACGCGAATGTACTCTGCGATACACCGCCTCCCGCCGCCCGTTGTACCCCACGATTCAATCTGCGCGAGCGGTTGCGTCCGTCATCCTCTCGGAGGTGCGCCAGGACGACGCCACGAGCACCCGCTGGACCCGCTGCCGCGCGGCGCTGAGCCCGGCCGAGTGGCGCCGCGCGGGAGCGCTGACGGTCGCGGTCGTCGGCCTGCACGTGCTCGGGTTCGGGATCCTGCTCGTGCTCGTCGTCCCGCACGGCTATCGCGTCGGCGCGAGCGGGGCGTTCGGGATCGGGATCGGGATCACCGCGTACACGCTCGGGCTGCGGCACGCGTTCGATGCCGACCACATCGGCGCGATCGACAACGCGACGCGCACGCTGATGAGCAGAGGCCAGCGCCCGCTCAGCGTCGGCTTCTGGTTCTCGCTCGGGCACTCGACGGTCGTCTTCGTGCTCGGCCTGCTCGTCACCCTCGGCGTGCGCGGGCTCGGCGGCGCGGTCACGGACCGCGACTCGTCCCTGGACCGGGCGACCGGAGTGATCGGGCCGGTCGTCTCCGGCTCCTTCCTCGTCCTGATCGGGATCCTCAACCTCGTGCTCCTCGTGAGCGTCGTCGGGATCTTCCGGCGGATGCGGCGGGGCGAGCACGACGAAGCCGAGCTGGAGCGCCAGCTCGCCGCGCGCGGGCTGCTGACGCGCTTCTACGGCCGCGCCACCCGGGCGGTGCGCGCGCCGTGGCAGCTGTACCCGCTCGGGATGCTGTTCGGGCTCGGCTTCGACACCGCGACGGAGGTCGCGCTGCTCGTGCTGGCGGGCGGCGCGGCGGCGAGCGGGCTGCCGTTCTACGCGATCCTCTGCCTGCCGATCCTGTTCGCCGCCGGCATGTCGCTGTTCGACACGCTCGACGGCGCGTTCATGAGCCTCGCCTACGGCTGGGCGTTCTCGCAGCCGATCCGGAAGGTCTTCTACAACATCACCGTGACGGGCCTGTCGGTCGCCGTCGCGCTGCTGATCGGGTCGATCGAGCTGCTCTCGGTGGTCGCCGACCAGCTCGGCCTGACGGGTGGGATCTGGGGCTTCGTCGCGGGCCTCGACCTCAACGTCGTCGGCTACGCGATCGTCGGGCTGTTCGTGCTCACGTGGGCCGTCGCGCTCGCCGTCTGGCGCTTCGGGCGGATCGAGGAGCGCTGGAGCGCGCGCTAGCGGGGCGCGGGGGTGGCCGCCGAGCCCGGGCCGGGGATCACGACGATCTTGCCGGCGGCGAGCGGCTCGCCGCAGCGGTCGCAGAGCAGGTGGTCGTCAGGGTGGCCGCCGCAGCCGGCGTGCTCCATCACGTTGGGGACGCCGGCGGGCTCCGGGTAGTACGTGTCGCCCCAGCGCACGAGGTGCTGGAGGACCGGCCACAGCTCGAGGCCCTTCTCGGTCGCGCGGTACTCGTAGCGGCGGGGGCGTGACTGGTAGGGGACGCGCTCGAGGACGCCCTCCTCGACGAGGCGGGCGAGGCGCGCGGTGAGGACGCTGCGGGTGATCCCCAGCTCCGCCTGGAGATCGTCGAAGCGGACGAACCCCATCATGACGCTGCGGAGGATCAGCAGCGACCAGCGCTCGCCGACGATCTCGAGCGAGCGGGCGATCGAGCAGACCTGGGTCTCGTACTCACGTCTCAGCATGCCTCTCACGATAGGGCATCGCCGACGGTTTCATACGGCGGATCCCTTTCTGTTAGCGTAAGTCCGGTCAAGCGACTCACTTCTGCCCGCCGCTCTTCAAAAGGACACCGCCATGCAGCTCGAAGGATCCGTCGCCCTCGTGACCGGCGCCAACCGCGGCCTCGGATGCGACTTCACCCGCGCCCTGCTGGCCGCCGGCGCGTCGAAGGTCTACGCCGGCGCTCGCAACCCCGAGCCCTCCGACGACCCGGCCGTCGTCCCCGTCCGGCTCGACGTGACCGACCCCGCCCAGGTCGCCGACGCCGCCGCGCGACTGACCGACGTCACGCTCGTGATCAACAACGCCGGCATCGGCGGCGGCCGCACGCTGCTCGCCGACGACACGGTGCAGGTCGCCCGCGAGCAGATCGAGGTCAACTACCTCGGCCCGCTGACGGTCGCGAGAGCCTTCGCGCCGGTGCTCGCCGCCAACGGCGGGGGCGCGCTCGTGAACATCCACTCGGTCCTCTCCTGGCTCGCGCACCCGAGCGCCGCGACCTACTCGGCCTCGAAGGCGGCTGTCTGGTCGCTGACGAACTCGCTGCGGACGGTGCTGCGCGCGCAGGGCACGCAGGTGCTCGGCGTCCACGTCGGCTACATCGACACCGACATGACCGAGGGCATCGAGGCGCCCAAGCTGACGCCCGCCGAGGTCACCGCGAAGGTGCTCGAGGGGATCGCCGCCGGCCGCGAGGAGGTCCTCGTCGACCAGCTCAGCGCCGACGTCAAGTCCGCGCTCCCGAACGACCTGGAGCTGCTCTACCCGAACGTCCAGGCGGAGTACGACCAGGCGGTGGCGGCGGCGACCGCCTAGAGCGCGAGCCTGAGGGGCGTCTCGAGCAGCGCTCTGATCCGCGACAGGAAGCTGGCCGCGTCGGCGCCGTAGAGGATGCGGTGGTCGCAGCTGAGCGTCAGCGTCATCAGCGTCTGGTCGACGATCTCCTCGCCTCGCCGCGTGAGCGTCGGACGCAACGCTCCCACGCCGAGGATCGCCGCCTGCGGTGCGTTGATCACCGGCACGATCGCGGTCATCCCGAACATCCCGAGGTTCGAGACGGTGAACGTCCCGCCCGACAGCTCGGGCGGCGTGATCGTGCCGGCCCGCACGCGCTCAGCAGCGCGGCGGGCCTCCGCGGCGATCGCGCCGAGTGACTTCTGGTCGGCGTCGAAGATCGTCGGCACGACGAGCGACTCGCTCGCCGCGACGGCGATCCCGACGTTGACCCGCCCGAACAGCTCGAAGCGACCGTCGCGATAGGAGCCGTTGGCCTGTGGATGCAGGCGCAGCGCCGCCGCCGCCGCTCTGACGACCAGGTCGTTGAAGGAGGGAACGGGCCCGTCCCCGCCGAGCTCTCTGAGCCGCCGGCGCAGCGCGATCGCCTCGTCCATCACGACGTCGGCCTGCACCTGGAACTCCGGGACGGTGGCCTTCGTCTCCGCCATCCGGCGGGCGATCGTCTGCTGGATGCGCGTCAGCTCCCGGACGGTCGTGCCGCCCCGTGCCGTCTCCCCGGCCCCATCAGACGGGGCCGGCACCGGCGTCGGCGCCGGGACCGGGGCCGGGGCCGGGGCCGGTGCGGCCGGCCGCTCGGGCACCTCTAGCCCCGCGGCCGTCAGGACGTCGGTGCGGACGACCCGGCCGCGTGGTCCGCTGCCGGAGAGCGTCGCGAGCGCGACGCCGTGCACCTGCGCGATGCGCCGAGCGAGCGGCGTCGCCGCGCCGGGGTCGACCCGGGCGCCGGCCGCGCTCGGAGGCGCAGCGTCGCCGGCGACGGGTCTCGGCGCGGCCGGACGCTCCGGCGCCGCCGCTGCGTCGCTCGTGAGGACGGTTCGGGCGATCACCGCGCCGACCGGACAGGATGCGCCCTCCGCGGCGAGGATCTCGAGGACGCCCTCGATCTCGGCCGCATAGGTCACGGTCGCCTTGTCGGTCTCGATCTCGACCAGCTCCTCCTCTCTGGCGACGGCGCGACCGTCGTCCACGAGCCATCTGAGGATCGTCCCCTCCTGCATCGAGTCGGAGAGGCGGGGCATGACGATGTCGTTGTTCATGGCGGGCTCAGTCGAGGAGGTCGAGGGCCGCGCCGACGAGCGTGTCGGCGTCGATGCCAAAGTGCCGGTAGAGGTCTGAGACGTCGCCGGACTGGCCGAAGCCGGAGACGCCGAGCGACGTGATCGGCGCGCCGCGGACGGCGGCGAGGAACGCGAGCGTGTGGGGATGCCCGTCGAGCACGCTGACGATCGGCGCGGTCCGCTCGGGGGGGAACAGCTCGTCGAGGATCCAGTCCTCTCCCTCCTGCAGCCCCTGACGAACCTGGAGCGCGCGGAAGACGAGGTCGGCCGAGGTGAGGCAGACGACGTCGGTGGGGATCCCGGCCGCCTCCAGCTCGTCGGCGGCGGCGAGCGCCTCGGGAACGACGGCGCCCATCGCCACGAGCGTGACGGCGGGTGGGCCCACGGCCTCGCGCAACCGGTAGCCGCCCGCGAGCGCCTCCCGCCGGCGCCGTTCGCGCAGGTCGGGGTCCTCGGGAACACGAGCGAGCCCCTGGTCGAGCGGACGCGTCGTCAGGCGCAGGTAGGAGGAGCTGCCGCCGGGGCGCCCGAGCTGGCCGAGCGCATGGAGCAGCACCCATTCGAGGTCCTGCCCGAACGCCGGCTCCCACGCCGTGCAGCCGGGCTGTTCGAGCCCGACGGACGGCGTGATGATCGACTGATGGGCGCCGCCCTCGGCCGCGAGCGTGACCCCCGAGGGGGTGCCGACGAGGATCGTCTGCGCTCCGGCGTAGATCCCGAACGACCACTGCTCCAGCGCACGATTCACGAACGGGTCGTAGAGCGTCCCGATCGGCAGCAGCGGCTGTCCGTCGCGCGACCAGGTCACGCCCAGCTCGCCGAGCAGCCCGACGAGGTTGCCCTCCGCGATGCCGAGCTCGACGTGCTGCCCGTGCGACGACTCGCGCCAGCGGACGAGCGTGTCGGTGTCGTCGGCGAACCAGTCGATCCGCTCGCCGACGCTCCAGACGCCGACGCGGTTGATCCAGCCGCCGAGGTTGGTCGACGACGCGACGTCCGGGCTGACGGTCACGACGGCTCTGGCGACCGCCGGGGCGGCCCGCGCCAGATCGCTGAAGAAGCGCCCGAACGCCTGCTGGGTCGACGCGTCTCCCGTGTGGGCCCGTTCGAGGTCGGCGGGGATCGCCGGCGGTTCACGGGGCGTGAGCGGCGGGCGGGTCAGCCGCTCGGCCGCGCTCGCGCACAGGGCGGACTCGGGACTCCCGTCCGGGAAGCGCGCCCACGGATCGTCGGCGTCGGCTCCGAGCGTCGGGGCCAGCTCGCGCCACTGCTCGGTCGAGAGGAGCGCCGAGTGGTTCGCGGGATGGCCCTGCGTCGGCAGGCGCCACGCCTTGATCGTGTAGGCGAAGAGCACCGACGGCCGATCCGTCACCGCATCGGCGCGGGCGAGCGCGTCGAGCAGATCGGGCAGGTCGTGGCCGCCGAGGTCGCGAACGACCGCGTGGAGGTCGGCGTCCTCCACGTCGGCGACGACCCGGCCGAGCGCGCGGCGGTCGCCCGGCGCGCCCCCGCCCACCAGCCGCTCGCGCACGTCGGCCGCCGGCGTTCGCAGGAGGCGCTGGTACTCCTCGTTGCCCATCGCGTCGATCCGTCGTTCGAGCGCGTCGCCGCCCGGGCGCGCGAACAGCTCCCGCAGCCGGCGGCCGTACTTGACGGTGATCGTCTGCCAGCCGGCGGCCTCGAACATCGCGCCGATCCGCCCGGCGGCGATGTCGGGGACGACGCGGTCGAGCGACTGGCGGTTGAGGTCGACGATCCACAGCAGCTCGCCGAGCCGCGGCACGACCGGGTCGACGAGCGCCTCCCAGATCGCCCCCTCGTCCAGCTCGGCGTCGCCCAGCAGAGCGACCTCGCGGCCGCCGCGGGGCACGTCGAAGTGGCCGGCGACGTAGCGATGCGCGAGGCCGCTCCAGATCGTCGCGGTCGCGCCGATCCCGACGGAGCCGGTCGAGAAGTCGACCGGGTAGGGGTCCTTCACCCGGCTCGGATAGCTCTGGAGGCCGCCGAACTGCCGCAGCTGGGTGAGGTAGCGGGCGTCGAGGCGGCCGAGCAGGTACTCGATCGCCTGGAGGACGGGCGCGGCGTGCGGCTTGACGGAGACGCGGTCGGGCGCGCGCAGGTGCGCGAAGTAGAGCGCCGTCATGATCGAGGTGAGCGAGGCGGAGGACGACTGGTGGCCGCCGACCTTCACGCCGGACGGTGTCTCCCGCACGCGATTCGCGTGGTGGACGATGCTCGTCGCGAGCCACAGGACGCGACGCTCCACGGCCTCGAGCTGTTCGAGGGAGACGGACGAGATGGGCGCCGCGGCAGGGGCAGCGGCGGCGACTTCGGTCGGCGGGCTCATCGGCCGGACGCTATGACGCGGTCCGGCCCGTGCGCCACCCATTCGCGTAGATTTCGACCGTTCACGCAACAGATCGCCGCCAAGACCGCTTTCAACCTCAGGATCGTGCACACATGCCCGCTACGTCGCTTCTCGACCAGACCGACCACGAGATCCTCGCGCTCCTGCAGGAGGACGCCCGGCGCACCTTCGCGGACGTCGCGGAGCGCGTCAGCCTCTCCGCCCCCGCGGTCAAGCGCCGCGTCGACCGGCTCGAGCAGGAGGGCGTGATCGTCGGCTACACGATCGAACTGGACCACGCGAAGCTCGGCCGCCCGCTCGACGCGTTCGTGGAGCTGCGCTTCGCCGGCACGACCAAGGTCGACGACATCTCGACCGTCGCCGCCGGCCTGCCCGAGGTGCAGGCCGTCTGGACGACCGCCGGCGACCCCGACGCCCTGGGGCTGATCCGCGTGCGCGACGTCGCCGACCTCAAGCGCGTCATCGACCTGCTCCGCCGCAGCGGCCGCGTCACCGGGACGAAGACGCTGATGGTGCTCGGGACCTGGACCCACGGCTCGACGCGAGTCCGCTAGGAGATACAGTCACCCGATGACCCCTGAAGAGACGCTCGAGTCCGCTGTCGCCTTCTGGCAAGCGCAGCTGCGTGACGCGACACGCTTCATGGATGCCGTGAGCGCACATGCGCTCGAGGAGTCCGGCGAGCCGCTCGTGGACCTTGCCGCGGCCGCGGCCACGGCCGGAAGCCCGCTCGTCTGCCTCAGCGACGCGCATCCCACCAGCCGTCCGCGTGACCACCGCCTGCGGGCTGGCAACGTCGAGCCGCTCCTCGCGGTTGCCGAACGGCTGCACGAGCAGGGCTTCGTCCTGCTCGTGGAGGACACCTTCCGCTCCGCCGCGACACAGCGGGCGACGGGAAGCAGCTCAGCAGTCGTCGACGCGTTCGTCAGGATGCTCGCGCGCTCCGACGAACCGATGGCCGACGACGAGATCGCGAACGGGATGATGGCGGTCGTCGCGGGGACGCTCAAGCGCGCGGGTCACGTCGCCGGGGCGGCGATCGACGTCACCGTCGTCGATGCCGCCGGACGCGAGCTCGACCGCGGCGCGCCGTACCTCGACTTCAGCGAGCGCATGCCGATGAGATCCCCGTTCGTCACCCGAGAGCAAGCCGATGCGCGCGCGTTCATCACGACGACGATGGCCGTCCACGACTTCACGGCCTACCCGTACGAGTTCTGGCACTACAGCCGGGGCGACGCGCTCGCCGCGGTTGGAGGGACGTCCTCGTCGCCCGCTCGCTACGGACCGGTCGACGTGGACGTGACCGGAGCCGTGACCCCGCTCGAGCGGATCGACGCTCTCCTGCACGACCCGGTGGCGCTCGTCGCCGCCGTCCGGTCGCGACTCGCCGGCTGACGCGTCGATCGCAGGATGCTGGGCGCCGCGACGCGCGGCGATCGTAGCCCGCATGGCAAGCGTCAGCATCACGCCGATGGAGCCCGACGACGTCGACGACGCCGTCTCCGTCTTCGAGACGGGCTGGACGCGCGAGCTGTCGCCGCCGGTGCGCGAGCGGCTCGCCGTCTCCTTGGCGCACCTCGTCCGCGCGACCCCGGAGGGCAGCCACGTCGCCAGGATCGACGAGCACGTCGTGGGCTTCGCGACCGCGGACGTCGCCGACGGGCTCTGGCTGCTCAGCGCGCTCTTCGTGCGACCCGAGCACCAGCAGGGCGGCCTCGGCCGCGCCCTGCTCAGCGCGGCCTTCGAGAGCGCTCGCGGCACTGGCCGGCGGCTGATCCTCACCTCCGGCAACCCGCGCGCGACGCGCCTCTACGCCAGCTTCGGGTTCACGGTGCACCCGGCGATGGCGGCGACCGGCCGCCCGAACCTCGAGACGCTCGGCGCGGTCGCGTGCGGACGGGAGGTCGGACCGGACGACGTCGGCGAGCTGGACGCGATCGACGCGCGCGTTCGCGGAGCGGTCCGCTCCCACCACATCGCTCTGCTGTTGAGCCAGGGCGCGCGCGGCCTGATCGCGCACGACGGGCCTCAGGCCGGCTACGTGCTGCTCCGCGACGGCGCGCCTCCGGTCGACGGGGTCCCGCTGCTGCTGGTCGCCAGCGACGACGCGCTGGCGGCCGCGTTGCTGCGCCAGGCGCTCGCGCTGGCGGAGCGTCCGGTGACGATCGATCCGCTCACCGCCAACCGCCAGTGGGCCTATCGCGTCGCGGTGGACGCGGGCCTCCGGCTGATGCCGGCCGGCGCGGTCTGCGAGCAGGGCATCGGCCAGCCGGCATCCGGCTGGATCACCTCACCACTGTTCGGATGATCGGAGACCACGCAGATGTCGACCCCATCCCCGCTGTCCTCCGCGACGTCGCTCGTGACGCTGGTCCGTCACGCCGCGGCGCGGTGGCCCGACGACGTCGCCGTCCTGAGCGACGCTCCGGTCTCCTTCGGCGAGCTGGACCGGCGCTCCGACGCCGTGGCGGCCGGCCTGCACGCGACGGGCGTCCGGCCGGGCGATCCGGTCGGACTCTCGGTGAGCCGCGGCTGGCCGGCGATCCTCGGCGCGGTCGGCATCCTCAAGGCGGGAGGCACCTACGTCCCGCTCGACGCCAGCTATCCGGAGGAACGGCTTGCGTTCATGTGTCGCGACGCCGGCCTCCGC
>JAATFK010000197.1 GCA_015655225.1 Solirubrobacterales bacterium
CGACCTCGGCCTCCTTGAGCTTGATCAGCTTCTCCCAGTCGCGGCGCTTCTCGTAGACCGCGAGCAGGTGATCGATCGCCTGCTGGTTGTAGGGATCGAGCTCGAGCACGCGCTCGAACGCTTTAATCGCCTCGGCCTGGTTGGAGAACCGCTCGAGGTAGAGGTTGGCGACCTGCAGGTAGATGTCGACCTTGCCGGGCTGGCCGGCCTCGCCCTCGAGCGGCACGCGCTCGGCCTTTTCGAGGAGGATCTTGACCAGGTCGGGCCAGCGCTTCTTCGCCTCGTAGAGCCCGCCGAGCCGGTCGTAGACCTCGAGCCCGGACGGATCTTGGGCCATGGCGGACGACAGCGCCGCCATCACCTGGTTGTCGTTGTTGAGCTTGGCGTAGGTGTCGGCCAGCTCGAGCAGCACGGACGCCTTGTCCGGACCGCTGGTGGCCACCTTGGCCTCCTCGTCCTTGAGCGCGTCGGCGAGCTGGGCCCACGACTGGGCGGCGCGCAGCACGCGGACGAGCTCGCGGCGCGGCTCGCGCGCCTGCGGGTGCTTGGCGACGACATCCTTCCAGGCGAGCACGCCGCGATCGGCGCCGCCCTCGGCGGAGCGCGCCGCGGCCATCTGGCCCTCGAGGTCTTGCGGCAGCGGCGCCGCGGGCGCCGGGGCTGCGGCGGCCGGCGCGGGAGCCGGGGCTGCGACGACCGGCGCAGGCGCCGGGGCTGCGGTGACCGGCGCAGGAGCCGGGGCTGCGGTGACCGGCGCGGCGGCGACCGGCGCCGAACCGGACGGCTTGTCGACGACGTGCGCCGGGGCGACCGGCGCGGATGCGGAAGGCTGGTCGACAACCGGCGCGGGCGCAGCGGCGACCGGCGCGGGCGCATGCACCGGCGCGGGCGCAGCGACGACCGGCGCGGGTGCAGCGACAACCGGCGCGGGCGCAGCGGCGACCGGCGCGGGCGCATGCACCGGCGGCGCTTCGACCACCGCCGGGGGCACGGCCCGCGCAGCCGCGGACGGCGCGGGCATCGCTGCCGCCGCCGCCGAGGCCGCGTCGTCGAGCCCGACCGCGTCGACGAAGTCCTGCACGTTGGGGTTCTGCGGCTCGATCCGCGACGCGTACGCGAAGAACTTCCGCGCGCGCGCGATGTCATTCGCCTTATCGAACGCGATCTGCCCGGCCTGGATCGCGATGTACATCAGGTCTTCGTTGGCGAACGAGCCCGACGGCCGCGCGAGGATCGCCTCGGCGACGTCGAGCAGCGTGCTCCACTCGCCGCGATCACCCTGGACCTGGCGGAGCAGCGCGAACACCGCGACCACCGAGCGCATCGGCGCCGCGCCGTTGGACACCGTCGCGTGCAGCGCGGCGTTGAAGAACTTCGCGCCGCGGTCGCGATCCTTGAACCGCTGGATCCACTCGAGGCCGAACATCCGCAGCGCTTCGATCTTCTTGCCGTGCTCGCCGGCGCGATCGGCGCGGCGCTGATGGTGCGCCTCGAGCTCGTCCCAGCGATTGGTCCCGGCGAGCAGCGTCTCGTACAGGAAGTTGGTGCTCGGCTCGTCGATGTCCTTGGCGAGCACGCGCTTCAGGACTTCTTCGAGCCGCGCGTCCTCGGGAGCCTCGAGCCGCAGGATCCGCGCGGCGCGGACCAGCATGCGCACGGCCGTCGCCTCGTCGAAGCGCTCGGCCTCGTCGGTGAGGCGCTCGACCTCGTCGGCCCAGAACTCGGGATCGTAGCTCGCCGCGGCGAGCGCGTCCTTGACGCGCAGCGAGTCCGGCGTGGTCTGCAGCGCGCGCTGCAGCACCGGGAGCGCCTTGTCCTTCTGGCCGCTGTCGAGCAGCGCTTCGCCGACGATGCCGGGCAAGACGTCGGCCGCAGCGGGGCTGCGCAGCTCCATCTCGCCGAGCTTGGCGACCATCTCGAACCGACCGAGCTCGCCGTAGACCTCGCGCGCGCGCGATAGCGCCTTGAGATTATCCGGATGAAGCTTCCACGCGCGCTGATACAAACCCAGCGCACGCTCGCGCTCGGGGATCACATCCTCGACGAGCGCGGCGAGCTCGAACAGACGCTCGGATTGCTCCGGCTTTGAGCCGGAGGCCTCCAGTTCTTTCTCGAGCTCATCGATGGCAACCGACCAATCACGCGATCGGCGAAGGCGTTCCCGAAGCAGTGTACGCGTATCCATCTGCGGTCTATCCTCCCGCAAACTCAGTGGAAAAACCCGCTCCAAGCCGCGAAATTTTATATCGCGGGTCAATTTGTCGTGGGCGGTTTGGGTGGCTACCCTGTGGCGCCGAGGTCGGCCACCCGGCCGATCGACCGGGCGACGCGTGCGAGCGCCTGCGCCACAGCCTCGAGGGATCCTTCCACGGCCGTCGACAGCGTCGTGCTGGGCCGGAGAATCACCTACAGCTTATCGAAGTATGTACTTCACGACTGGCGCATATGTATGCGTCAGTCGCAGACGGCGAACGGGCTAGTGCTTGCCCTTCTTCACGGCCTGCTCGGGCGACAGCTTCTCGGCCGGCGCCTGGCCG
>JAATFK010000348.1 GCA_015655225.1 Solirubrobacterales bacterium
GAGTACTACAAGCGCCTGGAGCGCGGCAACCTCGCCGGCGTCTCCGAGCTGGTGCTCGACGGGCTCTCCGCCGCGCTGCGGCTCGACCCCGCCGAGCGGGCACACCTGCGAGACCTCGCGCGTGCCGCCAGCCCGGCAGCGGCCGCGGCGCAGAGGAGCTGCTCACCCTGACCTACGCCGACGTGACGCATCCGGACGACGTCACGTCGTCCGTCCGTGCCGACTTCGCCGGGGGCGACACCGGTCAGCTCACGGCCGTCGAAGCGCGCTATCTGCGTCCCGACGGGCACGTCGTGTGGGCGTCGATCAACTCCTCCCGCGTGCTCAGCCCCGACGGCGGAACCGACGTCTTCTTCTCCCAGGTCGAGGACGTCACCGAACGCCACGCGCGCGAGGCGGTGACGAAGCTCGAGCTCCGAGAAGGTCGCCTGGGTGCGCGAGATCACCTCGGCGCTCGCCGACGACCGCTTCGTCCTCTACGCACAGCCGATCAGGGACCTCGCGGCCGGCACGACGATCCAGCAGGAGCTGCTGCTGCGGATGTGCAGCCCGACCGGGGAGCTGATCCTGCCCGAAGAGTTCATCCCCGCCGCCGAGCAGTACGGGGTGATCCGCGAGATCGATCGCTGGGTCATCGGCCGCGGGACGGAGCTGACGGCACGAGGCATGAGCGTCGAGATCAACCTGTCGGGCAGGTCGATGGGCGACGCCGGGCTGATCGACGTGATCGACCGTGCGCTGCAGCGCACGGGCGCGGACCCGGCGAACCTCGTCTTCGAGATCACCGAGAGCGCGGCGATCGAGAACGTCGAGACCGCTCGGCGCCTCGCCAAGCTGCTGCGCGAGCGCGGCTGTCGCTTCGCGCTCGACGACTTCGGCACCGGCTTCGCCGGCATCAGCTCGCTCAAGACGCTTCCGCTCGACTTCCTGAAGATCGACCGCGAGTTCGTCCGCGACCTCTGCACGAGCGAGGCCGACCGCCACGTCATCGCCGCGTCCGTCGATCTCGCGGCCGTCTTCGGGCTGCAGACGATCGCCGAAGGCGTCGAGGATCAGGCGACGCTCGACCTGCTGAGCGAGCTGGGCGTCGATCACGCCCAGGGGTACTTCCTCGGCCGGCCCGCCCCGATCGCGGAGCAGGAGCCGGCCTGATCAGGAGCGCTGCTCGGCGGCCAGCGCCGCGATGCCGCGGATCTGCACGTCGAGGGCGAACTCGAAGCGGTCGTCCTCGTTCTCGTCGAACGCGGTCATCTGGTCGGCCATCGCGACGAGCGTCGGGAAGCGGTCCGCTGGCAGGGACGCGAAGTATCTGTTGACGCGTTCCACGTAGGCCTTGGTTTCCTCCGTCGTCCCGATCAGCCGGCGCTGGATCGCCTCCTCGTAGGTCACGGAGGCGACGAAGAGCGCCAAGCTGTCGGCCGCGTAGGCGGCGACCTGCGCCGGGACGTCGCCCGCGCGCATGATCCGCAGGATCCCCTCGGCGCCCGCGAGGACGTTCGGCCCGGTGGGGATGCGTCCGAGCATCACGTAGGCGAGGTCCTGATGGGCGCCGAGGATCGCGCGGGTCGTGCGCATCAGCTCCTTGAGCGGCTCCTGCCAGCCGTCCGGGCCGACGCCCGGCGCGGGGATCTTCACCTCGGCGCAGACCCGGTCGAGCAGCAGCTCGAGCAGCTCCTCCTTCCCGCCGACGTGCTGGTAGAGCGACGCCGGGCCAGTCCCCAGGCGCTGGGCGACACGGCGCATCGAGACGCCGTCGAGCCCCTCCGCGTCGAGCAGGGCGAGCGCCGCCTCGACGATCGCGTCGCGGGTCAACGGCGCCTTCGCCGGCGTGGGGACGGGGCGCTTGCGGGCGGCGGCGGCGGACCACGGCGGGGTCGGCAGGGGATCGATGCTTGACACGAACAGTGATCATACGCTAGAACAGTGTTCGACTTGCGAAACAGTGTTCGTATCGGACGAGCACCGTTCGCCTCCAGCCATCGAGATCCTATGTCCAGCACCGAGACTCCCGCCACCGCCGTCGACACGTCCGCCGCATCGTCCGATGGCCACGGCCATCCCCGCCGCTGGCTGATCCTCGCGATCGTGCTCGTGGTCGAGTGCATGGACCTGCTCGACGGCACGATCGTCAACGTCGCCGCGCCGACGATCCGCTCCGACCTCGGCGCGAGCACCACCGCCCTGCAGTGGATCGTCGGCGGCTACGCGCTTGCGCTCGCGGTCGGCCTCGTCGTCGGCGCGCGCCTCGGCGACCTGTTCGGCCGCCGCCGGCTGTTCATGATCGGGATCGTGACGTTCACGCTCAGCTCGCTGCTCAGCGGGCTCGCGCCGAGCACCGACGTGCTGATCGCGTTCCGCCTGACCCAGGGGCTCGCGGCGGCGATGATGATCCCCCAGGGCTTCGGCATCATCCACTCGGCGTTCTCGGCCGAGGACCTGCCGAAGGCGTTCGGGGTGTTCGGCCCGGTGATCGGACTCAGCGCCGTGCTGGGCCCGATCATCGGCGGCGCGCTCGTCGGCGCCGACCTGTTCGGGACCGGCTGGCGGCTCGTCTTCCTGATCAACCTGCCGCTGGGGATCCTCGCGGTCGCCGGTGCGGTGCGCGTCCTGCCCGAGTCGAAGGGGACCGGCGCGACCCGGCTCGACTGGCGCGGCGCCGTCCTCGTCGCCCTCGCGGCGGGGCTGCTCGTCTACCCCCTGATCCAGGGACGCGAGGCCGACTGGGCGCCGTGGACGTTCGCGATGATGGCGGCGAGCTTCGTCGTCCTGGGCACCTTCGCC
>JAATFK010000072.1 GCA_015655225.1 Solirubrobacterales bacterium
GCATCCCGCCGTGGCCCATCGCGATCCCGTCGTCGACGGCGATCGTGTTGAACTCGCGGGGGATCCCGCCGGCCGCCTGGACGGCCGCGGCGACGACGTCGCCGACCGGCTGCAGGTGCGTGTGGCCGGGGACGAACTGCGTGTAGCTGTTGGCGATCGCGACGATCGGCTTGCCGAAGTCCTCGCGCGCGACGCCGGCCGAGCGCAGCAGCGCGCGCGCGACGGCCATGTTGCGGCCGTGGGTGACGGTGCGAGACCTCAGCGGGGGCATGCGTGGGTGGGATCGGAGGCGAGCATGGAACTCAATCTATCCGAGGCCCGCCGGTCGCCGGAGCGGTCCGCTGTGGTAGTCGTACGGCGTGAGCAGCCTGAGCTTCGAGGTCGGCGCGCGCAGCGCCGCCGCTCCCGCGACCGTCTTCGCACTGCTCGACGACAGCGAGACGTGGCCGAGCTGGACGCCGTTGGAGCACTGCCGGATCGAGCGCCGCGCCGGCCTCGACGGCCTCGGTGAGATCCGCGCGTTCACGACCGGCAAGATCGTCGCGCGCGAGGAGATCGTCGCCCGCGAGCCCGACCGCCTGCTCGCCTACGTGCTGCTCTCGGGGATCGCGGTGCGCGACTACCGCGCCGAGATCGAGCTGACGCCCGACGGCGACGGCGGCACCCTCATCCGCTGGCGGGCGAGCTTCCGCGCGAAGGTACCGGGCAGCGGCCGGCTCTACCGCGGCGCGCTGCGGCGAGCGACGCGCACGTATGCGGAGGGGCTGGCCGGGGCGGCGGAGCGCGAGGGCTAGACGGGCGTGGCCGAGGCGGGAGCCAGCTGTCGCAGCTGGCCCACCGTCAGCGCCGGCTCACGGGCGATCAGCTCGAGGGCGCGCCGGTAGCCGGAGGTGAAGGCCTCGGCCTCCGCGTCGGGCAGCACGCGGCGGTCGGAGGACAGGGCGGCGTCGAGCCGGTCGTCGTCCCGCGTCCAGATCTCGAGATCGAGCTGGCAGCCCCACGGCCGTGAGCGGCTGGGGAAGTTCCACGTTATCCGTCTCAGCGCGATCGGCCGCAGGAGCGAGACCGGATCCTGGGGAGCCGAGGGGATCGCCGGGACGAAGTTGAAGAACGCGTCGGCCAACGGCACCGGCTCGCGCAGGAAGCGCTCGCGACCCCCGGCCTGCCGCTCCCCGCCCTCGCCTCGGGCGAAGGCCTCGACGGTCGCCGTGTGCGCGGCGGCCACCAGCTCGTCGAACCGCCGAGCGGGATCGGCGGAGACGCTGATCACCTCGACGTCGATCAGGTAGCCGATCGCGTCTGGCAGGTCCTGCTCCCGTCGATCGGCATTCGCCACGCAGACGGGCACGCGCGCCTCGCCCGTCGTCCCGGCGACGAGGGCGGCGAACGCGCCGCACAGCAGGATCGGCAGCGTGGTCGACAGCACGGACGCTCGGTGCCGCAACGCGCGCGCGACGGTCGCGTCGGCCGCGGCGAAGCTGACCTCGCCGGGGTCGTAGTCGGCGAGTCGCTCGTGTCCGACGCGGGGAAGGCGCAGGCGCTCTCGCACGCCGGGACGTCCCGGACCGGCGCCGGCTCCGAGCGGTCGCTCGAAGGCGGCGAGGTCGGCGACCTGCAGTTCGAGCCCGGGCAGCGCGGCGGCCGGATCGGCGTACGCCGAGATCAGGTCGCCGGCGAACACGAGAGCGGAGTGGGCGTCCCAGATGACGTGAGCGACGGAGAGCATCAGGATCGCGCGGGACGGCGACAGCCAGCCGAGCCGCAGGCGGTAGAGCGGGGGCGTGAACAGGTCGAACGGTTGCGCGAGCACCTCGGTCGCGGCACGATCGAGGTCCGTCGCGGACCAGTCCTCCACCGCCCAGTCGACGGGAGCCGATGGGGTCGGCAGCACCTCCTGGAAGGCGGCCCCCGTTCCGACCCTGAAACGAGAGCGCAGCAGCTCGTGACGCTCGACGACTCGCTCGAGCGCCTGGCGGAGACGGCCGGGATCGGGATCGTCGACGGACCAGGCGAAGCCGAGGTTCTGCGTCGCCCGCCCGTCGATCGACTGGACCAGCTCGCGCTCGTGCACCGCGCGCAGCGGCAGCTGCGTGTCCGGTCGGGCGGCGACGCTCACGATGCCGGATCTACGACAGGCCGGCGCTCGACGCGCGGGATGACGCTCGCCGGCGTCGGGTTGACGCGCTCGGCCTCGACCGCTCTCGCCAGCTCGGCGATCGTCGGTGCGGCGAAGACCGTCTTCGCCGGGAGGGAGATCCCGAACTCGGCGCAGGTGCTGACCATGATGTCGGCGGCCAGGAGGGAGTGGCCGCCGAGCTGGAAGAAGTTGTCGTCTGGCGCGATCGCGTCGATCCCGAGGCAGTCGGACCAGATGCGCGTCAGGCGCGCTTCGGTGTCAGATGGCATGGAGTCAGCTTGCGGGCGATCGTGTGCGGCGGCGATCGGTCGATCGTCGGACGGCTCGGCTCAGAAGCAGGTCCGCGCGGCGCCGACCACGACGTCGTGGTCGTCGACCAGCGGGATCAGCGCCCATCGGTCGAACGCGCCACACGGATGCGAGAGGGCGAAGCGGATCCGGTCTCCGATCGCCACCGGGCACGTCGGTGGGATCGCGACCGTCATGTGCTGGTCGCTGAGCCGTGAGACGCTGGCGCCGGTCATCGGCTGTGGCGCGGCTCCACGGGCGTGCCAGACGACCGGGACCGGCGGCGTGATGTCGTATGGAGCATCGCGCTTGCCCGCGTCGACGACGATCAGCCCCGCCTCCGGACGGGAGAGGACTGTTGCCCACAGCTCGAGCGCGTCGGCGAGGAGCGGCGCGCCCTCGGCGCGGCCTGCCAGTGGCGAGACGCGATCGTAGAAGCCGCCGTCTTGGGTGACGTAGCAACCGCTGCGCAGCGCGAGGCGCCATGGGCCGTCGCGCAGCTGCTCGACCACGCGGTCGAAGTAGGCGCTGCCCCCCGCGCTGAGGATCGGGTCGGTGCCGAGGAGCGACTCGGTCGCCAGCCGCTCGGAGATGACGCGAAACGCTCTGAGGGCGTCGTCGACGTCCGCCAGCGTCCGCGCCAGCCGTGCCTCGTTCATCGCGAGTCCCTCGAAGCACTCGACGCCGACAAGCTCGATCGAGGGAGCCGCGGCTGCCGTGCGAGCGACGGCAACGGCCTCCTCCGCCGAGCGGACGCCCCCGCGTCCACCGAGCTGGCCGACCTCGAGCATGACCGGCAGCGGACGGGTCGCGCCGGCGCGCGCCAGCTCGGCGTCGAGCAGCCGCACGCCGGCGATCGAGTCGACGAGGCAAAGCGCTTCGAACGACGGGTCGTTCGTCAGCTCGTGGGCGAGCCATGCGATCGCGGCGGGATCGACCACCTCGTTGGCGAGGAGGATCCGACTGACGCCGAAGCGCCGGTACACGCGAGCGTGGGCGGGGGTCGCGGCCGTCATCGCCCAGCAGCCTGCCTTGATCTGCTCGGCGATCAGCCGCGGCGCCATCGTGGTCTTCGCATGCGGCGCGAGCAGCACCCGCTGCTCCGCCGCGAACGTCGCCATCGTCTCGACGTTCCTCCGTGCGATGCGATCGCGGATCAAGAGCAGCGGCGTCGGCAGGGGCTGTGCGCCCCACGTCGTCCAGCCATGCTCGCGGACGCTCGCCGGGACGATCGAGCCGGCCGCGAGCGGCCACCCCTTCGTGCCGGCGGCGAGGGGCTCTGCCTCGAACGCGGCGAGCGCCTCCGCGTCGAAGCTCACCTCGTCGAATCCGACCTCGCTCATGCAGAGATCATATGACACGATCTCCATGTCGAGGAAGCGTGCGAGCGATCTCCGCGACGCGACGGCGGTCGACCTTCCCGCTCTGGGTCTGGGGCAGCTCGTCCACCAGCAGGATCCGGCTGGGGACCATGTGCTGAGGGAGCTGCTCGGCCAGGAAGGCGCGCAGGGGATCCGCGGACTCGACCCCGTCAGCGACGGCGAGGCAGGAGAGGAACGTCCCGGCCGCGCCGTCGACCGCCACGACCGACGCCTGACGCACGTCGCCGTGCCGCTCCACCGTCCGTTCGATCTCGCCGAGCTCGATCCGAAAGCCGTGCACCTTCACCTGGTCGTCGCCGCGGCCGACGTACTCGAACTCGCCGTCCTCGCGTTGGCGTGCGAGGTCGCCCGAGCGATACCAGCGCGTCGGAGCGCCGTCGAGGTCCCGGACGGGAAAGCGCTCGGCATTCAGCTCGGGCCGGTTGAGGTAGCCGATCGCGACGCCGTCACCCGCGATCCAGATCTCCCCGGCGGTGCCGCGTTCCACCGGCTGCTGGTCTTCGTCGAGCAGCACGAAGCGCAGGTGCGGCAGCGGCCGGCCGATCGGGGAGCCGCTGCCGGCGAGGTCGCGGGCGCCGAGGCGCTTGAACGTCGTGTGGACCGTCGTCTCGGTGATGCCGTACATGTTGATCCACTCGGGCGTCCGTCCCTGGGTCGCGGCATCGAACCGCCGGATCGCGTCGAGGTTCACCGCCTCGCCGCCGAACACCACGTACCGCAGGTGCAGCGGCGGCGCGCCGCGCTGCGCGTAGGCCGCGGAGAGGTAGGTGAAGACCGACGGAACCTGGCTCAGGATCGTCACGCGGCGCTCGATCAGCAGGTCCAGGAATCGGTGGGCGTCGAGTGCGTCCTCCGCCGAGACCGGGACGATGCTGCCGCCGGTCGCGAGCGGCATCCACGTCTCCCAGACCGCGAAGTCGAAGCTGAACGAATGGAACAGGCTCCAACGGTCGCTCGGCGTCACGTCGAAGAGGCCGACGCCGGTTCGCAGGAGTGCGAGCACGTTCGCGTGGCTGACGATCACGCCCTTGGGCTGGCCGGTCGAGCCCGACGTGTAGATCACGTAGGCCGCCCGCTCCGACGCTCCCGGCTCGTCGAGCGCCGGCGGCGGCCCGTCAGAGGTGGCCAGGAGCTCGAGGTCGAGCACGTGCTCGATGGTCGCCGGCGGTCGAGCGGTCTCGTCGGCGAC
>JAATFK010000339.1 GCA_015655225.1 Solirubrobacterales bacterium
ACTGGTGGTCGCCGGTCGCGTCGGCGAACGCGTCGATCGTCTCCTGCGTCACGAGCAGCCAGTCGCTGACGCCCAGCTCCTGACCGACGCGCGCCTTGACGTCGTCGATGCCGTTCAGCGTGATCACAGCGAAGGCCTCCTGTGGGAGCGGTCGGACGGGAACCGCCGCAAGGCTAGCCACGCACCCGCCGCGCCGCGTCGCTTCCCGCCGATCCGCGACAATCGCTCTCGATGCCGCTGCCGAAGGCCCTCCGGCGCCTCACCCCCGTCCGGCTGCGCGACGATCCGCGCCTGCGCGGCGTCGCCGTCGGCGCGGGCCTGATCCCACCCCGCGCGCTGCACTCCCCCGCCGAGGCGGCGGCGATCGCCCGCCTCGCGACCGGCCGCCGCCGCGTCGTCGAGATCGGCGTCTACGAGGGCGCCTCCGCCGTCGTCCTCGCCGACACCCTCGGCCCCGACGCCGACCTCCACCTGATCGACCCCTTCGTCGACGCCTCCGGCTACGCGCTCCCGCCCGGCTGGGGCGCGCTGGCGGGCGCGACCAAGCGCGTCGTCGCCCGCGCCGCGCGCCGCCCGGGCGCGCCGCGCGTCCACTGGCACGTCGCCCGCAGCGACGACGTCGGGCGCGGCTGGCAGGGCCCGGTCGACCTCGTCTTCATCGACGGCGACCACAGCGAGGAGGGCTGCCGCCGCGACTGGGAGCTGTGGCACCGCCATGTCGTGCCCGGCGGCGTCGTCGCGTTCCACGACGCCCGCCTCTCGCAGCCCGACGGCGACGGCGGACCCGGGCCGACGGCGGTGGTCGACACGCTCTTCCGCGGCCCCGCGCCGCTGGAGGGCTGGACGATCGTGGACGAGACCGACCGGCTCGTCGCGGTCGAGCGGGACGCCTGAGCGATGGCCGACGGCCCCGCCCCGCTGCTCGTCGTCGACGCCCCGTCGCTCCTCTACCGGGCCTTCTTCGCGCTGCCGGACTCGATCACCGACGGCGACGGCACGCCCGTCAACGCCCTGCTCGGCGCGACCAACGCGATCCTCCGCGTCGTGGCCGACCACGAGCCGCGCGCGGTCGTGATCTGCGACGGCGCCGAGGCCGCCCACTACCGCGTCGAGCGCTATCCCGGCTATCACGCCGCCCGCCCGCCGGTCCCCGACGGCCTCGTCCCGCAGCTCGCCCGCGCCGACCGGCTGTTCTCCGCGCTCGGCTGGCTGACCGACCGCCACGACACGCTCGAGGCCGACGACCTGCTCGGCTCCTACGCGCGCGCCGAGAGCGCGGCCGGAGGCCGCGCGCTGCTGATGACCGGCGACCGCGACCTCTACCAGTGCGCCACCGACGCGGTCACCGTGCTCTACCTGAAGACCGGCGTGAAAGGCTTCGAGGAGACCGGGCCGGCACAGGTCGAGGCCCGCTACGGGATCCCACCGGCGCTCGTCCCCGACTTCATCGCGCTGCGCGGCGACCAGTCCGACGGCCTGCCGGGCGCGAGAGGGATCGGCGAGAAGACGGCCGCCGACCTGCTGCGCCGCCACGGCTCGCTCGACGCCGCGATCGCGGCGGCCGACGGCGAGAGACCGCGCGTCGCGGCGGCGCTGCGCGACCAGGCCGACGAGCTGCGCGGGTTCCTCGACGTGGCGACGCTGCGACCGGTCGACGTGACGCGACCGCCCGATCGCGAGACCGACCTCGCCGGCGGCGCCGAGGCGGCCGCCGCGCTCGGCATGAACCGGCTCGCGAGACGGCTGCGCGCGGCCGAGAGCGTCAGCGACCTCTAGCCGGCGCTCGCGCCGGGCTGGCCGCCGCGCGGGAGCGGCGCTCGCCGGCGCCGTGGGCGAGCCGCTAGGGGGTGAATCTCACGGTGATCACGTCACCGTCCTGCATCACGTAGTCACGTCCCTCGACCCGCAGCGTGCCTCTGTCGCGCGCGGCCGCGTAGCCGCCCGCGTCGAGCAGCTCTCTCCAGCCGATCACCTCGGCGCGGACGAAGCCGCGCTGGATGTCGGAGTGGATCTCACCGGCGGCGTGCCAGGCGGTCAGCCCGCGTCTGAGGTGCCACGACTGCGCACGCACCCCGCTGCCGACGGTGAAGAACGTGTTCAGCTCCAGCAGGTCGAACGCGCCCCGCACGATCCGCTTCAGGCCGGACTCGGCGATCCCCAGCTCGGCGCGCATGACGGCCGCCTCCTCGTCGTCCAGCTCCGACAGCTCGGCCTCGATCCGGGAGGAGATCGCGACCGCCTTGGCGGCGTGGCTGGCGGCGTGCGCGGCGATCTCGGGCGGCACCTCGTCGGTGCCCTCGTCGACGTTCGCGACGAACAGGACCGGCTTGGCGGTCAGCATCGCCAGCTCGCGGACCGCGCCGGCGGCGTCGGCGGGCGGCGGGACGGTGCGCGCCGGCTGGCCGGCCTGGAGCGCGGGGATCAGCTCTCTCAGCCACGCCTCCTCGGCGATCGCCGCCTTGTCGCCGCTGCGCGCTGCCCGCACGACGCGGCCCTCGCGCCGCTCGGCCTGCTCGAGGTCGGCGTAGATCAGCTCGGTCTCGATCGTCTCGATGTCGGCGAGCGGGTCGACGCGGCCGTCGGGGTGGATCACGTTGTCGTCGTGGTGCGCGCGCACCACGTGGACGATCGCGTCGGTCTCGCGGATGTTGGCGAGGAATCTGTTGCCGAGCCCCTCGCCCTCGGACGCGCCTCTGACGAGCCCGGCGATGTCGTGGAAGTCGATCGTGTCCGGCACGATCTCCGACGCGCCCAGCAGCTCGCTCAGCGCGTCGAGCCGCTCGTCGATCACCGGCAGCACCGCGACGTTCGGCTCGATCGTCGTGAACGGGTAGTTCGCGGCCTCCGCACCGGCGCGCGTGAGCGCGTTGAAGAGCGAGGACTTGCCGGCGTTCGGCATCCCCACGATCCCGACCTTCATCGGCATGCGCCGGTCCTCCCGATCGCGGTCCCGAGCGCCGCGCCGACGAGCACGTCGGAGGGGTAGTGCACGCCGAGATAGAGGCGCGAGTAGGCCATCGCTCCCGCGACCAGGCGCAGCGGCAGCGCCGGCACGAGGCCGGCGTAGGCGCGGGCGGCCGCGAACGACGAGGTCGCGTGCGCGCTGGGGAAGCTCAGCTGGGTCGGCGTCGCCATCAGCGGCGGCAGGTCGGCGAGCTGGGGCCGCGGCCGCCGCACGGCGAGCTTGATCGCCTGGTTGGCGACGTAGGAGACGACGACCGACGCGAGCGCGCGCAGCCAGCGCCCGCGCCGCGGCCGGTCGACCAGCGCGCCGCCGGCGCCGAGCGCGAGCCACAGCGCGGCGTGCTGCCCGAGCCGCGAGTAGGCGCGCACGGCGCGCTCCGCGTCGGGCGTGTGGCCGGCGCGGCGCGCGAGGCGGAGCGCCGCGAGGTCGAGCGCGCGCGGCGAGACGGGCAGGTGCGGCAAGGAGGCTCGCTCAGAGCCCGAAGCCGACGCGCTGCTCGGGGAGAGCAGCTGCCAGGCGCTCGCGAGTCACAGCCCGAACCCCACACGCTGCTCGCCGCCTTCGAGGCGAATGAAGATGACCTTCGAGAGGTCGAGGACGATCGTCCCGTCCTCGCTGTCCAGCTCGAACCAGCCGCCCTGTCCGGTCGCGAGCGACGTGCGCAGCTCACCGAGCTGCTCCGCCGAGACGCGCGCCGCGAGCGCCTGGCCGTGAAAGCCGATGCTGATCCGCTGCAGCTTGGTGTCCGCCATCAGTGTCCCTCCGCAGGTTGGACGATCTCCGTCAGTACGCCGCCGGTCGCGGCAGGATGCACGAACGCGACGCGGGAGCCGCGGATGCCGATCCGCGGCGTCTCGTCGATCAGGCGCGTGCCGGCCGCCTTGAGGGCGGCGAGGGTCGCGTCGATGTCGGGGACCTGGTAGGCCACGTGGTGGATTCCCGGTCCCTTTCTCGCGAGGTATCTGCCGACCGGCGTCTCGGGGCCGAGCGGCGCCAGCAGCTCGACGTGGCCCTCGCCGACGTCGAGCAGGATCGCCTCGACGCCCTGCTCGGTCACCGTCTCGCGGTGGACGACGGGCATCCCGAGCGTCTCGGCGTAGAGCGCGAGCGACGCGTCGAGGTCTTCGACGGCGACGCCGATGTGATCGATCCGGCCGAGCATTCGGGCGCTGAGCCTACTCGACCGCTTCGAGCCGCGAGTTCGGGCGATAGCGGCGGCCGACCTTCGCGCGCGGCTGGCCGCCCACCAGCACGACGTCGGCGGTGAAGTCGTTCTGCCCCCGGATCAGCGACGAGCCGACGCCGTAGGCGTCGACCGGGATCGAGGCGTCCTCGAAGCGGCGGATGCGCTCGGCGTCGAAGCCGCCGGAGGCGACGATTCTGACCTCGGGGAAGCCGGCGTCGTCGAGCGCGCCGCGGACGTTCTCGACCAGCTGGGGGTTGACGCCGGTCGGCTTGAAGGTCCCCATCTGCTCCCACAGGGAGCGGTCGACCATGCTCTCGCTCGTGTCGAGGCGCACGCCCCAGAGGCGGTCGCCGAGCGCGTGCGCGACCGCGAGCGAGGTCGCGACCGAGTCGTTGTCGAAGTCGACCAGGACGGTCACGTTGACGTCGGGGTGGTAGCGGTCGGCGAACTTGCGCGCGGCCAGCACGGTGTCGCCGTCGTAGGCGGCGATCAGGCCGTGCGGGACGGTGCCGATCCCGCGGCCGCCCCACCACGACGCCTGCGCCTCGGTCGAGACGCCGATCGCGCCGGCGATGTGCGCGCCCCAGCCGTCGCCGGTCTGCACGAGCCAGTGGTCGTGGCGGGCGGGGAAGTAGAAGATCGGCTTCGAGCGCGCCGCCTCGACGACCGCGCGGACGTTGCGCATGATCAGCGAGCGGCGCGCCATCGAGCCGAGGAAGACCGTCTCCAGATGGGCGAACAGCGCGTAGTCGCCGGTGATCGTCATGACCGTCTCGTGCGGGGCGATCGGGTCGCCCTCGTAGAGCGCGCGCACCTCCAGCTGGTCCCAGCCGTCGACCCACTCGCCGTTCGCGGCGCGCGTGCCGGCGCCGAGCTTGAGGATCGCGATCGCCTCGTCGATCCCGCCCAGGAACGACTGCTCCTTCTGGAACACCTGCATCGTGACCCGCGGATGGTGGTCGTCGTGCTCCAGCAGCTGCTTGGTCGAGACGAAGTAGGCGTCCGAGTAGTAGCCGTCGCGGATCCGCTCGACCGGCAGGCGGAAGATCTCGGGGGCGAGGCGGTCGGTCACGGTCAGCCGAGCAGCTCGCGCGCCAGCTGCTCGTAGAAGGTCGCCGCGAAGCCGAGGTCGCGCACGTCGATCCGCTCGTCGGCGCCGTGCACGAGCGGGGCGGTCTCGAACAGCGACTGGTGGCGCTGCGGGAAGAAGCCGTAGGCGACGCAGTCCGGGAACGCCTCGCGGAAGTGACGCGAGTCGGTGAAGCCGGGGAGGATCACCGGGACCGTCTCGGCACCGGGGTCCTGCTCCCCGATCCAGCGCGAGATCTGCGTCATCAGCGGCGTGTCGATCGGCGAGCGGTTGCCGACGACCTGCTCGTCGAAGTCGATCCGGAAGCCGTCCTCGCCGAGCACCTCGGCGATCGCGCGGCGCACCTCGGGCTGGCCGAGGCCGGGCGGGACGCGGCAGTCGACCTTCAGCTGCGCGCGGCTCGGGATCACGTTGATCTTCTCCGAGGCGCTGACTCTCGTCGGCGTCAGCGTGACGCCGAGCATCGGCTCGTACATCGTCGCCAGCCGCGGGTCGGCCTCCCGCAGCCGCGCGACCGCCGCGACCGGGTCCTCGGGATCGAGGCCGAGGCCCTGGAGGAAGGCGGCGGGCTCGACCGTCAGCTCGTAGGACGGCTGCTTGGCGGCGAGCGCGGCGAGCACCGGCGCGAGCTTCAGCAGGGCGTTGTCGCCCATTCTCGGCATCGAGGCGTGACCGGCGACGCCGTCGGTCGTGATCGTGAAGCGAAAGACGCCCTTCTCGGCGGCGCAGACGCCGTAGCGGCGCTTGCCCTCGTACTCGAAGACGGCGCCGCCGCCCTCGTTCAGCAGCAGGTCGCAGCGGACTCTCTCGGGGTGGGCTCTCGTGATCCAGCCGGCGCCCAGCTCGCCGCCGGTCTCCTCGTCGACGACCGCGACGATCAGCAGCTCGCCGCGCGCCGGGCGCCAGCCGCCGCGCGCGAGCGAGGCGGCGGCGGCGATCTCGGCCGCGACCTGCGACTTCATGTCGATCGCGCCGCGGCCCCAGAGGAAGCCGTCGGCGACGTCGCCCGACCACGGCCCGTGGCCGCTCCACTCCTCCGCGTTCGCGAGCACCGTGTCGACGTGGCCGAGGTAGCAGAGCGTCGGGCCCTCGCTCAAGCCGCGCAGCCGCGCCACCAGGTTCGGCCGCTCGGGGACGGCGCCGAGCAGCTCGCACTCGAAGCCGGCCGCGGTCAGGTACGCGGCCAGGTGCTCCTGCGCGACGCGCTCGTTGCCGGGCGGGTTGACGGTGTCGAAGCGGATCAGCTGCTGGAGCAGCTCGGTCGTCTCCTGCTGGAGGTCACTGGACATGGCCGGGGATGCTACCCGCGCCGACGCCGCTCCAGCGGATGCCAGACTGAGAGGACGATGTCCTCGCTGTTCGATCCCGAGCCGACCGCCGACGCGCCCGTCGGCCCCGGCACGCCGCTCGCCGCGCGGCTGCGCCCGCACGACCTGTCCGAGTACGTCGGGCAGGAGCACCTGCTCCATCCCGGCT
>JAATFK010000066.1 GCA_015655225.1 Solirubrobacterales bacterium
CTGCTGCTTGTCGATCACGATCAGGTTCACGTAGTCGCGCGAGCGCAGGCAGTGGTCGAGCACCGACAGCGCGGTGTTCGCGTCCGGCGGCAGGTAGATCCGCACGACGCGCGGGCTGAGCGAGATCATCGAGTCGATCAGGCCGGGGCCCTGATGGCTGAAGCCGTTGTTGTCGTTGCGCCAGCAGGTCGAGGTCAGCAGGACGTTGAGCGACGGCACCGGCGCGCGCCAGGCGAGGTCGCGTCCCGCCTCCAGCCACTTGACGTGCTGGATCGTCATCGACGCCGAGACCATCGCGAACGCCTCGTAGGTCGCGAACAGGCCGTGACGGCCGGTCAGCGTGTAGCCCTCCAGCCAGCCCGCGCAGTTGTGCTCGGAGAGGACCTCCATCACGCGGCCGTGCGGCGAGACGTGGTCGTCCTCGTGGCGCGCGTCGCGCAGCATCCGCTGCTCGACCTCGAAGACCGAGCCGAGCCGGTTCGAGTTCGTCTCGTCGGGACAGAAGAGCCGGAAGCTCTCGGGGTTGCGGACGTACACGTCGCGCAGCAGCTCGCCGAGCGCGCGCGTCGACTCGGCCCGCACGCTGCCGGGCGCCGGCACGTCGCGCGCGTAGTCCGACCACGCGGGCAGGTCGAGCGGGACGCTGATGGCGCCGCCGTTCGCCTGCGGGAGCGCTCCCATGCGCCGCTCGCCGCTGGGCGCGAGCGCGGCAAGCTCCGGGATCAGCGTGCCGCCGGCGTCGAAGCGCTCCTCGGGCCGGTAGCTGCGCATCCACGCCTCCAGCTGCGCCAGGTGCTCCGGGTTCTCGCGGACGGTCGGGAGCGGGACCTGGTGGGCGCGGAACGTGCCCTCGACCGGCACGCCGTCGACCTCGCGCGGCCCGGTCCAGCCCTTTGGCGTGCGCAGGACGATCGCCGGCCAGCGCGGCACGCCCGTGTTCGCGTCGGGCCGCTCGCGCGCGTCGCGCTGGAGCGCGCGGATCTCCTCGACGCTCGCGTCGAGCGCGGCAGCGAAGTCGCGATGGACGGCGCGGGGGTCGGAGCCCGCGACGGTGCGGGGCGCGTAGCCGTGAGCGTGCAGCAGCTCGTGCACCTCGTCGGCGGGGACGCGGCCGAGCACGGTCGGGCCGGAGATTCTGTCCTCGTTCAGGTGCAGGATCGGCAGCACCGCGCCGTCCCGGGCGGGGTCGAGGAAGCGGATCCCCTTCCACGAGCCCTCCAGCGGCGCGGTCTCGGCCTCGCCGTCGCCGACGACGCACGCGACCAGCAGGTCGGGGTCGTCGAAGGCGGCGCCGAACGCGTGCGTGAGCGCGTAGCCGAGCTCGCCGCCCTCGTGGATCGAGCCGGGCGTCGGCACGCTCACGTGGCTCGGGATCCCACCCGGCGTCGAGAACTGCCGCACGAGCCGCAGCAGCCCCGCCTCGTCGCGCGAGACCTCCGGGTAGATCTCCGAGTAGGTGCCTTCGAGATAGACGTTCGCGACGATCGCCGGTCCGCCGTGGCCCGGGCCGGTGATCGAGAGGACCCGCTGGCCGGTCCGGCGGATCAGCCGGTTGAGCTGCGCGTAGACGAGGTTCAGGCCCGGCGACGTGCCCCAGTGGCCGAGCAGCCGCGGCTTGATCTGCTCGGCCGTCAGCGGCTCGCGCAGCAGCGGGTTCGCCTGTAGGTAGATCTGCGCGACCGTCAGGTAGTTCGCGGTCTCCCAGTACGCGACGAGGTCGTCGAGCTCCGGGTCGGTCAGCTGCTCGGTCATGCGGCTCCTCTTCGGTGGCTCGTGCGATGGTCGCACCGTTGCGCCGCCGGACGGCCGTCGCGACCAGGATCGCAACACCCGTCCGGCGGCTGCCGGCTTACGCGGAGGCCGCCGCCAGCGCCGTGTCGGCGACGGGGCGCGTCGTGCTCGGATCGGCCTTCAGGACGACCTTGAGCGCGTCGGTGACGGCCGCGTCGGCGAACGTGTCGTAGGCGCTCATCGTGTCGTCGAGCGCGAAGCGGTGCGTCGCGAAGACGGTCGGGTCCAGGCGCCCCTCGACGATCAGCTTCATCAGCTGGGGGATCGTCCGGGTGTCGACCAGGCCGGTCGTGATCGTCACGTCGCGCGTCCACAGCGTCTCGAGGTGGAGCGCGGCGGAGTGGCCGTGCACGCCGACGTTGGCGACGTGGCCGCCGGGGCGGATCAGCTCCGTCGCCAGCTCGAACGTCTCCGGCACGCCGACCGCCTCGATCGCGACGTCGGCGCCGAGGCCGCCGGTCAGCTCGAGGACGCGGGCGCGGGCGTCCTCGGTGCCGTTGTTGATCGTCGTGTCGGCGCCGAACTGGCGCGCGTGCTCCAGGCGTCTGTCGGCCAGGTCGATCGAGATGATGCGGCCGGGCGTGTAGAGCTGGGCCGTGAGGATCGCGGCGAGGCCGACCGGTCCCGCGCCGACGATCGCGACGACGTCGCCGGGGCTGACGGCGCCGTTGAGGACGCCGACCTCGTAGGCCGTCGGGAGGATGTCGGCGAGGAAGAGGACCTGCTCGTCGGTCAGCTCGTCGGGGACCTTGTAGACGGAGTTGTCGGCGAACGGGACGCGGGCGTACTCGGCCTGGAGGCCGTCGATCGTGTGGCCGAAGATCCAGCCACCGCCGCCGAGGCACTGGCCGTAGCGTCCCTCCTTGCAGTAGCGGCAGCGGCCGCAGGAGCTGATGCACGAGAGCAGCACGCGGTCGCCGACGGCGACGCTCGTGACGCTCGCGCCGA
>JAATFK010000515.1 GCA_015655225.1 Solirubrobacterales bacterium
ACGCTGGAGACCGGCACGCGCCACCGCACCGCCGAGCGCGTGTCCAAGCAGACCGACGCGATCGTCATCGCCATCTCCCAGCGCCGCGAGGTCGTCTCGCTCTACGTCGACGGCGCGAAGTACATCCTGGAGGACATCCCCGTCGTCCTCGCCAAGGCCAACCAGGCCCTGGCCACCTTGGACAAGTACCGCACGCGCCTCGACCAGGTCTCCACGCGCCTCACCGCGCTGGAGTTCGAGGGCGGCGCGACGCTCCACGACGTCCTCACGGTCCTGCAGCGCGCCGAGCTGGTGACGCGGATGGGCGTCGAGATCGAGCGCTACATCGTCGAGCTCGGCACCGAGGGCCGCCTGATCGAGATGCAGCTCGACGAGACGATGGTCGGCGTCGCCGGCGACAAGGCGTCGCTCGTGCACGACTATCTCGCCGAGGACACCGACGAGCAGTTCGCCCTCGCCTTCGACCAGCTGGTGCGGCTCCCGCACCAGGACCTGCTCGACTTCGGGCGCCTCGCCGAGCTGCTCGGCTACGACCGCAAGGTCAACACCCTTGACTATCCCGTCTCGCCGCGCGGCTACCGGATCCTCGGTCGCATCCCGCGCCTGCCGCGCCTCGTGGTGCAGCGGATCGTGACGGAGTTCGGCGGCCTCGAGGAGATGCTCGCGGCCACCGACGGAGAGCTGGAGACCGTCGACGGCGTCGGCGAGATTCGGGCGAAGGACATCCGCGAGGGCCTTCGCCGACAGCAGGAGATCAACCTCGTGGATCGGTATCTGCAGACCTGAGGATCGGGCGGCAGTCCGGCCACTTGGAACTAGGAGGGCACCATCACTGAATTGACGGAAGAGCAGCTCGGGGACCTTGAGATCACCATCGAGATCGAGCACATCGAGTTCGAGATCGGCGACAACGTCGTCTACCCGCACCACGGTGCCGGGAAGGTCCTGAAGAAGGAGCAGAAGGAGATCCTCGGGGAGACGCGCGAGTACCTGACGATCAAGATCCTGCACAACGACATGACCGTGATGGTCCCGACGGAGAACGCCGCGATCGCCGGGCTTCGCCGCGTGATCGACGAGGACACCGTCAAGAAGGTCCTGGCCGTCCTCGGTGATGAGTGCTCGGACATGCCGAGAAACTGGAACAGGCGTTTCAAGCACAACCGCGACAAGATCAAGACCGGTGACATCTACGAGCTGGCCGAGGTCGTGCGCAACCTTGCCATCCGCGAGGCCGAGAAGGGCCTCTCGACCGGCGAGAAGCAGATGTTCACGCGCGCCAAGAAGATCCTCGCCTCGGAGCTGATGTACGCGCTCGACATGGGCGAGGACCAGGCCGAGGAGCACCTCGACGAGCTGCTCGCCGCCTCTGCCGACGGCCAGATGGCCGTCGCCGCGGAGTAGCGCGACCGCGCGAGAAGCGAACCGGCGAATGGCGGTCGCGCTGCTCGTGGCCGCCGGCCGCGGCGAACGCCTTGGGGCCACGGGCCCCAAGGCGTTCGTCGTTCTGGCGGGCCGCCCGCTCCTGGAGTGGAGCCTCGACGCGCTGCGGGCGGTGGACGCGGTGCGGCGGATCGTCGTCGCGCTGCCGGAGGGCTACTACGCGCCTCCTGGGTGCGTCGGCGTGCGCGGCGGGGTCGAGCGCTCGCACTCGGTGCGGGCGGCGCTCGCCGCGTCGCTGGAGGGGGACGGCGACGGCGAGGCGGGGACGGGGGATCCCGACGAGCCGGTGATCGTCCACGACGCTGCCCGTCCGCTCGTGACGCCGGCGCAGATCGAGCGCGCGCTCGCGGCGCTGGAGGAGTCCGGCGCCGACGCGGTCGTCGCGGCCGCGCCGGTGACCGACACGATCAAGCGCGCGCGTCCCTCGGGCGAGGTCGAGACGACGCTCGACCGCCGGGCGCTGTGGGCGATCCAGACGCCGCAGGTCTTCCGCCGAAGCGCCTTGAGCGCCGCGCTCGCCCAGCCCGACGAGCTGCTGGCGCGGGCGACCGACGACGCCTGGCTGATCGAGCAGGCCGGCGGGCGCGTCCACGTCGTAGAGTCCCCGCGCGAGAACCTCAAGGTGACCACCCCGGTCGACCTGCGCCTCGCCGCCCTCCTGCTGGAAGATCGATGCTGACCGACTACCACGTCCACCTGCGCCCGGACGAGCCCGGCACGACCGCCGAGCGCTACTTCACGCCCGCGAACGCCGAGCGCTACCGCGAGACCGCGACCGAGCGCGGTATCACCGAGCTGGGCGTCTCCGAGCACGTCTACCGCTTCCAGCAGGCGCTGGAGGTCTGGCAGCACCCCTACTGGACCGCGAACGCGCACGACGACATCGACGCCTACTGCCAGTTCGTGCGCGAGGAGACCGATCTGCGGCTCGGGATCGAGGCCGACTTCATCCCCGGCCGCGAGGACCTGATCGCGAACCTGCTGGAGCCGCGCGACTGGGACTACGTCCTCGGCTCGGTCCACTTCGTGCGTGACCACGCGGTCGACATGCCGGGCGACTGGGACGTCTGGGCGACGACCTTCGACTCGCCCGACAGAGTCTGGCGGCGCTACTTCGAGACGCTCGGCGAGGCCGCCCGCAGCGGGCTCTACGACATCCTCTCCCACCCCGACCTGGTGAAGGTCTGGGGCGGGCAGCGCCCACGCCCGGAGGGCGACCTGCGGCGCTTCTACGAGCTGGCGATCGAGGGGATCGCGGAGTCGGGGATCGCGGTCGAGGTCTCGACCGCCGGGCTGCGCAAGCCGGTCGGCGAGATCTACCCGTCCGACGGCTTCCTGGAGCTGCTGCTGGAGGCCGGCTGCCCGATCGCGCTCTCGAGCGACGCGCACGTGCCCGACCAGCTCGGCTTCGGCTACGAGCGCGCGGTGCAGTGGCTCGCCGGCCATGGCGTGACCGAGCTGTGCGTCTTCGAGCGGCGCAAGCGACGCCTCGTCCCGATCGGCGGCTGAGGCGATGGCGACCGTCACCGGGATCGGCTGGGACGTCCACCCGCTCGTGCCCGACCGCCCGCTCGTGATCGGGGGGGTGACGATCGCCTCGGAGCTGGGCCTCGACGGCCACTCCGATGCCGACGTCCTCACGCACGCCGTGATCGACGCGATCCTCGGCGCCGCCGGGCTCGGCGACATCGGCGAGCTGTTCCCCGACACCGAGGAGCGCTGGCGCGGCGCGAACTCGATCGAGCTGCTGCGCGAGGTGCGCCCGCTCGTGCTCGCCAGCGGTCACGAGCTGGTCCACGTCGACGTGACCGTCCTCCTGGAGCGGCCGAAGCTGCTGCCCCACAAGGCGGAGATGCGCGAGAACCTCGCCGGGGCGCTGGAGCTGTCGCTCGCGCACGTGAACGTGAAGGCGACGCGCGGCGAGGGGATGGGCTTCGTCGGGCGGGTCGAGGGCGCGGCCGCGCTCGCGATCGCGACGCTCGAGGCGCGCTGAGGGCTTCGCAGGCACGCGGGCGGGCGGCGGGCGCGCCGCGCCCTGGTCCGGCCGCGCCGATCGCGCGCGGCGGGGTAGGGTTGCCCTGCAGATGCGCCCGATCACCCTCCATGACACCCGCACCGGCAGCGTCCTGCCGCTGGAGCCGCGCGACCCCGGCCGCGTCGGCATCTACGCCTGCGGCCCGACCGTCTACAGCCGCGTCCACGTCGGCAACGCGCGTCCGTACGTCGTCTTCTCGCTGCTGAAGCGGTTCCTCGCGCACGAGGGCTATGACGTCACCTTCGTCGCCAACGTGACGGACGTGAACGACAAGATCTACGAGGCCGCCCGCAAGGCGGGCGTCGGCAGCGAGGAGCTGGCGCGGGAGATGACCGCGCACTACGTCGCCGACACCGACGGGCTCGGCCTCGGCCGGCCCGACCACGAGCCGCTCGCGAGCGGGACAATCGACGACATGGTCGCCCTGATCAGCAAGCTGATCGAGC
>JAATFK010000311.1 GCA_015655225.1 Solirubrobacterales bacterium
CGACGTACCACTTGGTCGCCAGCTCGGAGCCGACCGGCAGGTAGGAGACGACGACGTCCGTCTTCGTGTCTCTCAGGATCTGCACGATGTCGGCCGTCGGGCCAGGCGCTCTCGTGATCCGCTGCGAGAGGTACTTGCCGAGGCCGTCGTGCGTCATCCCGCGGTAGACGGGGACGTCGAGCTTCGGCACGTCGGCGAACTTGATCGTGTTGTTCTGACCCGACCAGATCGCCTCGGAGAGGTCTCTGCCGACCTTCTCGACGTCGATGTCGAAGGCGGCCGTGAACTCCACGTCGCGGACGTGGTAGCCGCCGAGGTCGACGTGCATGAGGCCGGGGACGCGCTCGTCCGGATCGGCGTTTCTGTAGTACTCGACGCCCTGGACAAGCGAGTTGGCGCAGTTGCCGACGCCGATGATCGCGACGCGTACCTTGTCGGCTTGATAGCGGCTCGCGCCGTTGTTGGAAGCTGTGCTCACTGAGGTGTGTCCCTCCTGGGGGAAAGTTCTGTAGAGACGAGACCCCGCCGATGCCCTGTGGTTACAGGGAACGGGGCCTCACGCGGCGGCACGCAGCAGCTCGCGCCGCACGTGGAAGATGCGCTGGAACATCGTGAAGACCGAGAGCGCCGCGAGGACGTAGACGGCGGCTTCGAGCAGCTGGAAGTTGCCGAGGCCGGCGCCCTTCGCGAACAGCAGCCCGATCGAGAGGATCACGACGCGAACCGGGCGGGTCGCGATGCCGACCTTGCACTCGACGCCGAGCGCCTCGGCGCGGGCACGCGTGTAGGAGACCATCAGCGACGCCAGCACGGCGACGACGACGACCGCGACCGTCAGGTCGTGTCCGCGCGCGGAGAAGTAGGCGGCGACGGTCGTCAGCACGATCCCCTCCTCGACGCGGTCGAGCGTCGAGTCGAGGAAGGCGCCGAACGGCGAGCCCTTGCCCGACATGCGCGAGTAGCGGCCGTCGAGCGTGTCCATCACGGAGCCGAGGATGAACGCGATCCCGGCGAGGAAGAAGTAGCGCTGGGTCACGAGGACGGCGGCGATCACGTTGCCGACGAAGCCGGTCAGCGAGATCGCGTTCGGCGTCAGGCGCGACTCGATCAGCTTGTTGCGGACGGTCTCCGACAGCTCGCCGCGCGCCCGGGGCTCGCCGCCGCGCCGCTCGCCCGTCCCCCGCAGCCTCCCGCCGCGGTCGCTGCCGGGAGTCGGGCGTGCCATCAGGCGGTCGCCTCGGCTCCGCCGCCGGTGCGGCGGCCGAAGGACCACGCCTGCGGTCGCGCGCGAGCCAGCAGCTGCTTGGCGGCGACCGCGGAGATGCCGGCGGTCGCGGCGCCGAGGAAGGCGTCGGTGAAGTAGTGGTTGCCGGTCGCGACGACCACGAAGGTGATCAGGAACGGGTAGAGGAACCACAGCACCTTCAGCGGCCACGGCTTCACGAGTCTCGCGAGCGGCCAGCCGATCATCAGCGCGAAGCAGACGTGCATCGACGGGACCGCGGCGTAGAGGTTCAGCAGCGCCGAGACGGGCTGGTTCTCGACGTGCACGTGCGTCAGCGTCGCGACCGAGTCGGTGAAGCCCCACTCCGGCATCAGCCGCGGCGGCGCGGTCGGGTAGAGCGCGTAGCCGACGAGCGCGAGCCCCATCGCGCACATGAACATGTTGCGCACGAAGTAGAAGGACTCGTTGCGCTTCAGGTAGATGAAGGCGAGCGCGCCGAGCGTCACGATGTAGTGCGCGTTGAGGTACATCCAGCCGGCGCCGTCGATCAGCCAGGTCTGTCCCGAGGCCCAGCTCTGGATGCTCGGCTCGGCGAAGATGTGGAGGCTGTGCTCCAGGTTGATGATCTTCGTCGCGTTCCAAGTCGCGACCGCCACCTTGCTGTTCACGAGCCCGCGAACGATCTGGTAGCCCTCGTACGCGGCGAGGAACAGGAGCACCTGCCGAACCAGATCGAACCAGCCATGAGGGAGCAGCCGCTGTTCGATGTGACGGAAGGTTCGGATCATGGCGAACGACGCATCCTAGCCGGGATGCCGGCGAGCCTGCATCTGGCCATGCCCGCTCAAGCGGTCGAGCACCGCGGCGAGCGGGCGTGGATCCGGTCCGGCGCGAAGCGCGTGACGAGCCGCAGCGGCCCGGCGCGGCGCACCTCGACACGGGTCCAGTCGCCGGCCGGCTCGACGCACGCGTCGCCTTGCGCGATCGCCCAGTAGGGCGTCCAGCGGACCCGCAGGAGCAGCTGTCCAGGTC
>JAATFK010000557.1 GCA_015655225.1 Solirubrobacterales bacterium
GTGACGCTGGCGACGACCTTGGCGACCCGGGCGCGCTGCGCCGGGTCGGTGAGGCGGCCGCGATCGCTCTTGAAGACGATCTGGTCGCTGTCGCCGGCGGCCGCGGGGAAGCGCGATTCGAGCGTGTCGAGGGCTTTCTGGGAGCCGGTTCCCGGCAGCGTGAAGGTGTTGACGAAGCTGCCTCCGGAGGAGGCGGCGAGCGCGGCGAGGGCGACGACGAGCAGGACCCAGGCGGCGATGACGGTGCGATGCCGGTCGTGGCACCAGAGGGCAAGAGAGCGCATGGCCGGCAGATTAGCGCATCCAGTGCAGAAATGCATCAAGTGTTGAAAAGCACTGGATGCGCTACGATCTCCTCATGTCCGAGGGCGGGATCCGGGAACGCAAGAAGGAGCGCACGCGCCGCGCGATCGAGCAGGCCGCGCTGCGGCTGTTCGCCGAGCGCGGCTACGCGGAGACGACGATCTCCGAGATCGCCGACGAGGCCGAGATCGCGCGTCGCACGTTCTTCAGCTACTTCCCCACGAAGGAGGACCTCGTCGTCGCCGACTTCGCGCGCTTCATCGACGCCTACGAGGCGCGGATGGAGGCGCGCGATCCCGCGCAGGACTTCCTCACGACGCTGAAGGCGTGGCTCGTCGAGTACGCCGCGACCGAGGTGCGCGACCACGAGCGCAGAGAGATGGTGCGCGCGCTGGTGCTCGCCAACCCCGAGCTGCAGGCGCGCGAGCGGTTCGAGCTGGCGCGGGCTGAGCGGATCACCGCGCGGCACGTCGCGGCCGACCTCGGCGAGCGACCCGACGACGTGCGACCGCGCTTCGTGGCGGCCGCGCTGACCGCCACGATCGCCGCGCTCGGCGAGGCACGGGACGGTCAGTCGCAGGCCGATCGCGCCGCCGAGGCCCACGAGCACGTCGACGACGTGTTCACGTTCCTCGAAGGCGGGCTCGAAGCGCTGCGCCGGCGCGACGCCGCCGGCGGACGGGTCAGCCGACCACTCTCGCCTTGAGGCGCTGGAACTCCTCCTCCGTCAGGACGCCCTTGTCGCGCAGGTCGCTGAGCTTCGCAAGCTCGTCGGCGGGTGAAGCGGCGGCGTGGCGGATGTACGCGTCGGTCGCCTGCTGCAGCTCTCTCTGGTGCTCGATCGCGCGGTTGCGCATGCCCTCCCCCCGCACGAGCAGGTAGATCAGGGCGGTGATGCCGGGGAGGAAGAAGAGGCCGAGGACCCAGAGGGCCTTGTAGCCACCCGACAGCGAGTGGTCACGGACGATGTCGATGATGATCGTGATCACCAGCCAAACCCAGACGACGAGCAGGAAGATCTCCAGCACCGTCAGCAGCGCTTCTCCGAACGTGATGTCGGCAAAGGTGAGTGGCACCTGCGGCTCCGTTCGCGTGGGGGGTCCGCGAGCCCATGTCGCGGTGCGGCGAACGTAACGGGTCCTCCCCGGGGCGTCAACGCGGTCGCGCGGGCCTCGAGTAGGGTGCGTTCCATGCCCTCTCGGCGACGCCGGATCGTTGTGAGGACGTTGATCGTCGCGGCCTCGGGCGTCCTCCTGCTCGCGGTCCTGGCGGGCTATGTCAGCCGCGTGGCGCTCGACTCCGACCAGTTCGCCAACCGCGCGAGCGTCGCGCTGAAGGACCCGGCAGTGCGGACGCTGATCGCCGACCGCGTCACCGACAAGGTCGTGCTGCGGCAGGTCGGCGACCTGATCGCGGCGCGCCCGATCATCTCGGCGGCGGTCGCCGGCGTCGTCGGCAGCCAGCCGTTCAACGACCTCTTCCGCTCGGGCGTGCGCAGCATCCACGCGTCGCTCTTCGACCGCTCCGATGGCCGGCTGACGCTGAGAGTCGCGAACGTCGGCACGTTCGTCGCCGCGTCGCTGGAGCAGCTCCACCCGGCGCTCGCGAGCGCGGCGGCGACGACGCGGCGCGTCGTCGTCGTGCAGAGCAACGTCGGCGAGGCGAGCGCGCGCGTCGCGCACGTGGCCGAGCGCGTCCGGCTGCTCGCGCCGCTGCTGGCCCTTCTGTTCGTCGTGCTCGCCGCGGCGGCGCTGGCCGTCTCCCGCTCGCGAGCGACGACGGTCCGGCAGCTCGGCCTCGCCGCCGCCGTGGTCGGCGTCGTCGTCTTCGTCGGGCTGGCGATCGGTCGCTCGATCGTGGTCGGCCGCCTGCACGACCCGGACGCGCAGGAGGCCGCGCGCGCTGTCTGGGACGCGTACCTCGGCGGCCTGCGGGCGGGAGCGGTCGCGGTCGCGGCGGTCGGCGCCGTGGTCGCGGCCGTCGCGACCGCGCTGACGCGGCCGCTCGACGTGCGGGCGCGGGCGCGGCGGCTCGCCGCGCGACTGACGATCGAGCCGACCGGGACGGCCGGGCGCGCGCTGCGGGGCGTCGCGCTGGTGGCGCTCGGCGCGCTCCTGCTGCTCGAGCCCGGCTGGGTGCTCTCGCTCGTCGTCGCGGCCCTCGGCGTGGTGCTCGTCTACCTCGGCGCGATGTCGCTGGCGCGGCTGGTCTATCGGCCGGGGGCGGGTGGGGAGGCGGCGGTCCCCGCGATCCCCGAGGTCGCGGCCGCGGAGCCCTCGGAGCCCACGCCCCCCGCCCGCTCCTCCCGCACCCGCCGCGCGGCGGTCGTGCTCGCCGCCGGCGCCGTGATCGCGGTCGGCGTCGTCGTCTTCGGCGCCTCCGGCGAGCTGACGACGCCCGCGCCCGCCGCCGTCGGCTGCAACGGCTCGGTCTCCCTCTGCGACCGGCCGCTCAACGACGTGGCGCTCGCCGCCACCCACAACTCGATGTCGGTCCCGCTGCCGGGCTGGTTCTCGGCCGAGCAGACGCTCACGATTCCCCAGCAGCTCACAGCCGGCGTGCGCGGCCTGCTGATCGACACCTACTACGGCGACCGCCTCCCCAACGGCCGCGTCCGCACCGACGTGAGCGGATTCGATGCGGTCAGACGGATCGAGGAGCAGGGCGACCTCGGGACGGCCGCGATCAGCCAGGCGACGCGCCTGCGCGAGCGGCTCGGCTTCAAGGGCAAGGGCGAGCGCGGCGTCTACCTCTGTCACGGCTTCTGCGAGCTGGGGGCGACGAAGCTGTCGGAGGTGCTCGACCAGCTCGACGACTTCCTCGTCGCCAACCCCGACGAGGTCGTGGTCGTCGTCAACCAGGACGCGATCAGACCGGCCGACTTCGTCACCGCCGTGAAGGACGCGGGCCTCGACCGGATCGCCTACCGGGGCCCGTTCACCGGCAGATTCCTGACGCTGCGCCAGATGATCGACCGCGACCAGCGGGTCGTCTTCCTCGCCGAGGAGCACGCCGGCGGCGCCGAGTGGTACCGCCCGGCGTACGACCACGTCGTCCAGGAGACGCCGTACA
>JAATFK010000514.1 GCA_015655225.1 Solirubrobacterales bacterium
TCCTGTCCGGCGACCTGACGCGCTGGGAGGCGGGGCCGAGCTCGTGCGGGCGCACGTACCCGATCCTGCCGCGCGGGATCTATGGCCGCATCGACGACCAGTTCACGATCCGCGGCGAGAACGTCTATCCGAGCGCGATCGACGAGATCGTGACCGACCTCGACGGCTACGGCGGCGAGCACCGCATCATCGTCTCGCGCGAGGAGACGATGGACACGCTCGCGGTGCAGGTCGAGTACCGCGCCGCGGTCGGCGGCGACGAGTCCGCCGTCGCCGCGTTCCGCCGCGCCGCCGAGGAGGCGCTGCGAACGACCCTCGGCGTCAGCGTGCACGTCGTCGCCGTCCCCCAGAACACGTTCGAGCGGACCGAGTTCAAGGCCCGCCGCGTGATCGACGAGCGCGACCTCTTCCGCGAGGTGATCGGAGCCGCATGAGCGCGACCGACGAGCGCTACCAACGGTTACTCGCACGCGCGCGCGAGGGCGAGGTCCCCGCGACGAGCCAGCTGATCTCGGCGCTCGAGTCCCGCCGCGCGGGCACCGAGGCGATCCTCGGCGACCTGCACCGCGCCGGCGGGCACGCCGAGATCGTCGGCATCACCGGCTCGCCGGGCAGCGGCAAGAGCACCCTCGTGAGCGCGCTCGCGCGCGAGCTGCGCGGGCGCGGGGAGACGGTCGCGATCGTCGCCGTCGACCCCTCGAGCGCGCTCAGCGGCGGCGCGATCCTCGGCGACCGCATCCGCATGCAGGACCACGTGCTCGACGTCGGCATCTTCGTCCGCTCGATGTCGACGCGCGGCTCCCTCGGCGGCGTCTCCCGCGCGACCGTCGACGCGGTCGCCGTCCTCGACGCGGCCGGCTGGGACCACGTGATCGTCGAGACCGTCGGCGTCGGCCAGGCCGAGGTCGAGATCATGCGGATCGCCCACACGACGGTCGTCGTCTCGGTCCCCGGCGCCGGCGACGACGTGCAGGCGATCAAGGCGGGGCTGATGGAGATCGCCGACCTGCACGTCGTCAACAAGGCCGACCGGCCCGATGCGAACAAGACGGCGGCCGAGCTGCTCGCGATGCTGACGCTCGCCGGTCCGCCGGCGGCGGGCGGCTGGGCGGTGCCGGTGCTGAGCACCGCGTCGCTCGACGGCACCGGCATCCTCGAGCTGGCGGATGCGCTCGCGGCGCACCTCGCCTGGATGACCGCCTCGGGCGAGCGCGAGCGGCGCGAGCTGAAGATGGCCGCCGCGCGGATCCACTCGATCGCGAGAGACCTGATCGTCGAGCGGCTGGCCGGCCCGAGCGCCGGGGCGGCCGTCGACCAGGTCGTGCGGGACGTCGCCGCGCGCCGTCTCGACCCCCACAGCGCCGCCCGTGCGCTGGTCGACAACCACCCCGTACCCGAGCCGCAGCTGGAGAAGATCGCATGAGCACGAGCAGTCGAGCGTTGACGGACCTGATCGAGGAGAGCGTCCGTGAGTACGTGGAGGCCGAGCTCGCAGCATGGGAGAGAGCCGAGCTGGCCGGGTTCGTCGCGAAGCGGCCCGAGGCGCGCGACGAGTACCTCTCGGGCTCGCGCCAGCCGGTCAAGCGCGTCTACACCGCCGCCGACGTCGCCGACGTCCCCTACGAGGACATCGGCCTGCCGGGGCAGTATCCGTTCACCCGGGGCCCCTACCCGACGATGTACCGCGGGCGGCCGTGGACGATGCGCCAGATCGCCGGCTTCGGCACCCCGGACGAGACGAACGAGCGCTTCCAGTACCTGATCGCGCAGGGGCAGACCGGCCTCTCGGTCGACTTCGACATGCCGACCCTGATGGGCTTCGACTCCGACGACCCGATGAGCGTCGGCGAGGTCGGCCGCGAGGGCGTCGCGGTCGACGTGCTGGAGGACATGGACCGCCTCTTCGCGGGCATCGACCTCGAGCAGATCAGCGTCTCGATGACGATCAACCCATCGGCGTGGATTCTTCTCGCGATGTATATCGCGCTCGCCGAGAAGCGGGGCTACGACCTCAACAAACTCTCGGGCACCGTCCAGGCGGACATCCTGAAAGAATATATGGCGCAGAAGGAGTATGTCTTTCCGGTCGAGCCGTCGGTCCGCATCGTCCGCGATTGCATCAGCTACTGCGCCAAGACGATGAAGCGGTACAACCCAATCAACATCTCCGGCTATCACATCTCGGAAGCCGGATCGTCGCCGCTGCATGAGGCCGCGTTTACCCTCGCCAACATCATTGTCTACGGCGAGGAAGTGCTGAA
>JAATFK010000655.1 GCA_015655225.1 Solirubrobacterales bacterium
AGACGCGCCCGAAGCTGATCACCGCGCTCGAGACGCTGCAGACCAAGCGCGAGCCTGGTCCCAAGCGCAAGCACGGCAACATCCCGCTGTAAGAGGCTGGCGCGGCGCTCCCGTCACCGGAAGCGCCGCATCGCTCAGCTACTTCTTCGGCAGCGTCTCCGCGATCAGGTTCGCGATCAGCGCGTAGCCGGGGGCTCTCGCGTGGATGTCGCCGACGGCGCAGAACCACGTCAGCGTGCACACCTTCGCGACCGGGGTGGGGATCACGCCGTAGGGCGCCAGCGTCGTCGTCGCGGTCATCGGGCCGTAGGCGCCGGTCGCGGCCGTGACGTCGACGAACTTCCCGCCGACGCTCGTGTAGGCCGTTCTGAGCGCCGGGTTGATCAGCGATCTGAAGGCGATCACCGAGAGGTTGGCGAGCGACGTGCCGCCGGGTCTCAGCGACAGGCCGAGGATCACGTCGGGGTAGGTGATGCCGACGATCCGGACCTTCGGACCGGCAGCCGCGCGCAGCCGCTTGGCGAGCGCCGTGACGTTCTTCTTGATCGTGCCGGTCGCCTTCGCGACGCAGGTGACCGCGGTGCTCGGGTTGCTGACGCACGAGGTCACGTCGTTGCCGCCGATCGAGACGGTGATCAGCCCGACCTGGCCGCGATGGGCTCTGAGGAATCTCTCGGCCGCCGCGATCTGCGTCAGCTTCGTGTAGCCGGTGGCGTGCGGGCCGAGCAGGAACTTCGAGCAGCCGACGCTCTTCAGGATCGAGGTCGTCGTCGCCCCGCCGCAGCCGAAGTTGACGAGCTTGTAGCGATAGCCGCGCTTCTTCGCGGCGGTGACCGTCTGGTAGGCGAAGCCGGCAGTCGAGTTGCTGCCGACGGCGCCCGTCGGCGACGGCTGGTAGCCGGAGGCGTACGAGTCGCCGAGCGAGACGTAGTACTGCGTGGCCGGCGAGGCGGCCGTGGTCGCGGCCTGAGCCGCGGCGGGAGCGATCAGCAGCGCGAGCGCCGCGATCAGCCCCAGGACGATGCGTCGGGAGTGAGTCATGCGGCCAACCGTATCCCGGACGGTCGCCGCGCGGGGCGGTATCGCTCGCGCGCCCACAGCGCGAGCACGAGCAGCGGCAGCAGATGGCTCCAGAGCACGTGCGGGATCGACGACTCTCCGCCGATCAGGTCCGCGAGCGGCCCCGGCGCCCCCTTCGCGGCGACGACGACGGTCGCGGCCGCCGGCAGCGAGCAGGCCCAGATCGCCGCCCAGCCGCGCCGCGAGGGCGCGAGCACGAGCAGGAACGGCACCGTCGTCAGCAGGATCCGGTTCGGCACCTCGTCCGGCAGGAACGCGTAGCCGGCGAGGATCGCGAGGACGACGGCGTCGCGGACGTCGAGCCGCCGCCACGCGAAGGCGACCAGCACGACGAGCAGCGCCAGGGCGGTCGCCAGCTGCGGCTCGAACGGGGCATAGAGCCCGAGCCGTGACGGGACGATCCCGAGGCTCGCGTGGAACGGCGGGTTGAGCACGAGGCGCGTGTGACGGTGCTGGAAGGCGTCGAGGCTGTCGGGGAACCACGGCAGGCAGCTCGCGAATGCGGCCAAGGCGAAGGCGGCGACCGCGAGCAGCCCGCGTCGTCCGCGCTCGCGCCAGCTGTGCAGCGCCAGGACCGGCGCGAAGAAGACGCCGAGGAACTTCAGCGCGACGAGCGCCGTCGTCGTGGTCCAGGCCGCAGCGAGCCGGTCGCGCTCGAGCGCGAGCAGCAGCAGCGCGATCAGCAGGAGCAGCAGCGTCTTGTCCTCCGAGAAGACCGTCCACGCCACCAGCACGAACGGGTTGAAGGCGTAGAAGCCGACGAACGCCGCGCGCCAGCGCCGCGGCCGTGGGTAGGCGAACGCGACGAGCGCGATCGTCGCGCCGTCGCAGAGCGCGAAGAAGACGCGCAGGGTGGTCGCGGAGTCGTCCAGCCGCAGGAGGCCGGCGAAGAGCGCGAACTCGAGCGGCGGGCTGTCGGCGAAGACCGGCGAGACCGCGCCGCCCGGCGGCGCGTCGTACGGATTCACGCCGGTCAGCGCGAGGCGCCCGAAGTACGTGTAGATGCGCAGGTCCGCGCCCCCGTCGCTGAGCGCGATCAGCCCCAGCCGCAGCGCGACGGCCGCGACGACGGCGCCGCCGACCCACCATGCCCAGTGTCGCTCGATCGCGGCCCAGAGCCGCGCTCCCCGTGTCCCCCACACGCTCGCTCCAACGAGCGCGGTGCGTGGAAGTCGCGCGGCCCCGCGCTACCCTGGGGCGCATGAACCGCCGCCCCCAGCTCACGATCGTCGCGCCGAGTGCCTCCCCGGAGGAGGCCGCGGCCGTCGTCGCCGCGCTCGAGCGCTTCATGCGCGAGACGGCGCCGACGCCCGTCGCGCCCGCCCCCAAGCGCGACGCCTGGACGCGCACCGCGCTGCTCGAAGGCGTCCGCCGCGAGGCCGACGACCCCTCCGCCTGGGGCGACCCGAACCCCTGGGGACGCTGATGGCGACCTCCCCCACCCCGCTCGTCGGCGTGACCGACGCGGCCCAGCGGCTCGGCGACTTCACGCTGCTCGACGTGCGCGAGGACCACGAGCGCGCCGACGGCTACATCGCCCCCAGCGTCCACATCCCCCTCGGCGAGCTGTCGGATCGCGCCGGCGAGCTCGACCCCGCCACGCCGCTGCTCGTCTACTGCCACAGCGGGGTGCGCTCGGCGATGGCGGCCGACGCGCTGCGCGCCGCCGGCTACGAGGCCGCGAACCTCGACGGCGGGATCGTCGCGTGGCAGCAGGCCGGGCTCCCGGTCGCGTCGGACGCCTGACGCGGCCGCCGGTAAAAACCCCGAATCACCCCGGGGTTTGATACTTTTCGGAGCCCGCCCGGCACAGGAGGAACGCGAAGCCCCATGGAGCCCAGTTCGGTTCACGAGAAGACCACGACGTCCGGCAGATCCGGCTCGATCACCAACCCCGAG
>JAATFK010000265.1 GCA_015655225.1 Solirubrobacterales bacterium
ACCGCTGCCGGTCGAAGGGAGGCGAGCGCGACCGTCGCCGCCGCCTGGCCGCTTCGCACGGCGCCCTCCATCGTGGCGGGCCAGCCGGTGTCTGTCCAACTGCCGGCCAGGACGACCCCGGGCAGGTTCGTACGCGGACCGGGTCGCAGGGCGCGCGCGCCGGGCCCGGCGCGGAACGTGGCGGCGTGCTCGCGCGTCACGAAGCAGCGCTCGACGCGGGCGTCGCGGGCGCGTGGCAGCAGCGCCGCGAGGGCGGCGAGGTAGCGCTCGCGCACCGCGTCGGTCTCCATCGCCATCTCTGCGTCGGCGCCCGAGACCGAGACCGTCACGTACTGGCCGCCGGGCAGCCCGGGGGGCGTGCCGCGGTCGAAGACCCACTGGACGGGGGAGTCGACGCCGGCCGCGAACGGCGCGTCGAGCACGGGACGGTCGTAGACGACGTGGACGTTGACGATCGGGGAGCTGCCGAGCGCGTCGAGCTTGTCCGCGTCGACGCCCGCCTCGGGCGGCAGCAGCGCCGCCGCGCGGCCGTGCGGGACCGCGACGACGACCGCGTCGGCCTCGACCGGCCCGTCGCCGCCCTCGACCCGGCAGCCGCCATCCGGCTCCGCGACGACGCGCTCGGCGCGCCAACGCAGTCGCACGTCGACGCCGGCGCGGGCGAGCGCACGGCGCGCCGGCTCGTCGTGCAGCCGGCCGAGCGGCACGTTCGCGTAGCCGACGTCGGCGGCGTCGGCGTCGCCCAGCAGCCCGACCTGGAAGACCTGGGCGACCTGGGCGAGCGACGCCTCGGCCGGTTCGAGGTTGACCGTCGGCAGGACGATCAGGCGCCAGATCGCCTCGATCTCCGCCGGCCCCTGGCGGTGGGCGCGCAGCCACGAGCCGAACGTCTGCGCGTCGGTCCGCGGGTCCTCGCGGTCGACCGAGCGCAGCGCCTGCATCGCGAGCGCGACGCCGACCCGCTGGCGCGGGCTCAGCAGCCGGTAGCGGACGAGCGAGCCGGCCAGGTGCAGCGGCGCCGGCGCGCCGCTGCGGCGCAGCGTCGCGGTCGTGCCGTCGGGACGCAGCACCGGGATCGAGAGGCGCGACTGGAGCGTCACGTCGTTCTCGGCGCCGAGCCGCGCGAGCAGCGCGCGGTACTCGGTGCAGCAGCGCAGGAAGACGTGCTGGCCGTTGTCGACCGTGAGTCCGTCGCGCTCGAACGAGTAGGCGGCGCCGCCGAGCTGCGGGCGGACCTCCAGCAGCGTGACGGCCGCGCCCCGCCGCGCGCAGTCGAGCGCCGCCGTGATCCCGGCCAACCCGCCGCCGACGACCGCGACGCGGGCGGCGGAGGGGCTGGCGGAGCCGGTCATGACCCGACCCCGGCGAGGCTGCGGAACGCGAGCGCCGCCTTCTCCCAGATCGGCAGCGATATGCGACGGCGCGTCAGTTCGAGCGGGTCCTCCTCGATGCGATCGAGGATCCGCCGGTAGATGCCGGTCATCGCGAGCACGCAGGCGGCGCTGCGGCGGTCGAGCAGCGGCAGCAGGCGCAGGCCCCGGTCGAACCACTCGCGGTTGCGGGCGGCCTCGAAGAGCACCAGCCGCTCCAGCGCCGCCGGATCCGCCGCGAGCGGGTTCTCGCCGCAGCCGAAGCGGTCGAGGTCCTCCTGCGGGAGGTAGAGGCGGCCGCCCTCGTGGTCCTCGCGCACGTCGCGCAGGATGTTCGTGAGCTGCATCGCGACGCCCAGCTCGTCGGCGTAGGTGAGCGCGGCGGGCATGTCGCGCGCGCCGAAGATCGCGACGCAGAGCTTCCCGACCGCGCCGGCGACGCGGCCGCAGTAGACGACGAGGTCGTCGAAGGTCGCGAAGCGCTCGCCGCGCACGTCCTGCTCGACGCCGTCGATCAGCGCCTCGAGCGCGTCGAGCGGGAGGTCGAAGCGCGCGCTCGCGTCGGCCAGCGCGACGAAGATCGGATCCTCGCCGATGATGCCATCGCGCAGGCCGCCGATGCCGTCGCGCCCGCGCGCCCGCCCCGCGGCCCTCCCGGCGGGCGG
>JAATFK010000471.1 GCA_015655225.1 Solirubrobacterales bacterium
ACCCGCCGACCGCGAGGTAGCCGTAGTTGTCGAGCACCGGCTCGAGGTGGTGCAGCACCCCCGGCAGATGCTGGATCGACGACGAATCCATGGTCGTCATCTAAGCCGGAAGCCCGGCCGGATGCGGCGCGCTCCCCCGAGCCCGGCGCGCGTCAGCTCGCCGAGCTCACGATCAGGACCACCACGCCGATCCCGACGCCGACCCAGAAGGCGATGGAGCAGTAGATGCCGATCCGCTGGCGACGGGTCATGCCCGCCATCTGCTTGCGGGCACCCGCCTGCGTCCAGCTCAGGTCGCGCGGCGCGATCGATCCCGACATCACCGCCATTGCGGAGCGGTGCCGTCTTCGGCGCTCCTCGGCCTCTGAATCCGAGCCGTTCTCGACGTCCTCCTCGGACATACGACCAGTATCGCCCCACCCGACACGAAGCGCGACGGTCACCCCGCCCCACGACTAGCCTCCCGCGCGTGGACTCGACCTTCACGCCGCTGCATCGCGGCGGCGCCGGGGCGCCGCTCGTCTGCCTGCACGGCTTCACCGACACCTGGCGCACGTGGGAGCTGGTGCTGCCCGCGCTGGAGCGCCGGCACGACGTGCTCGCCCTGACCTTGGCGGGCCACGCCGGCGGACCGCCGCTCGCCGTCCCTCCGACCCAGGCGACCCTCGCCGACGCCGTCGAGCGGGCGATGGACGACGCCGGCTTCGCGACCGCCCACCTCGTCGGCAACTCGCTCGGCGGCTACGTCGCACTGCAGCTCGCCGCCCGTGGCCGCGCGCGCTCGGTCGTCGCGTTCTCCCCGGCCGGCGGCTGGGCGCGGGACGACCCGGCGGCGGCCGCGACGCTCAGCCAGTTCACGGCCCTCGCCGAGCAGCTGCCCGCGGTCCTCCCCCACGTGGACGCGCTCGTCGCGACGCCGGACGGCCGTCGCAACGTGACGCGCCTCTACAGCGAGCGCGGCGACCAGCTCTCCCCCGAGCTGGTCGCGCACCTGATCCGCGGCGCGGCCGGCTGCGCCGCGGTCGAGCCGCTGGTCGAACTGGCGCTGCGCGAGGGCTGGAGCGTCGACGCCGAGCGGATCGACTGCCCGGTGCGGATCGCGTGGGGCACCGACGACCGCCTGCTGACCTGGCCGTCGAGCGCGGTGCGCTTCCGCGAGCAGTGGCTGCCCCACGCCGACTGGGTCGAGCTGGACGGCGTCGGCCACTGCCCGCAGCTCGACGTCCCCCGCGAGACCGCCGAGCTGATCACCGGCTTCGCCGGCTTCAGCGGATGAGCGCGAACGTCGCTCGCACGTCGTCCACGAACACCTCCGGCTGCTCCAGCGCGCCGAAGTGGCCGCCGCGCTCGGCCTGGTTGAAGAAGATCACGTCGCTGTAGCGGCGCTCGAGCCAGCGGCGCGATCTGCGCACGTGCTCCTCCGGGAACATCGTGAAGCCGGTCGGCAGCGTGATCGGCGTCGCCGGCGAGGCGGGTGACGGCGGGCCGGCTCTCGCCATCTCCCAGTAGAGCCGCGCCGAGGACGCCGCCGTGTTCGTCAGCCAGTAGAGCGTGATGTCGTCGAGCAGCTCGTCCTGGCTGAACGAGCCCTCCGCGTCGCCGGGCGTGCCGCCGGTGTCCTGGAACATCGCGTAGATCCAGGCCGCCAGCCCGACCGGCGAGTCGGCGAGGGCGTAGCCGATCGTCTGCGGCCGCGTCGACTGCACTCTCGCGTAGCCCGAGAGCACGTCCCAGAAGTATCTCGCGGAGTCGAGCATCGCCCGCTCCTCGGCGGTCGCGTCCTCGAGCTCGTCGGGCAGCGGCGGGAACATCGCGAAGTTGAGGTGCAGGCCGACGAGCCCAGCGGGGGCTCTGCTCGCGATCGTGTCGGTGACCGCGCAGCCGATGTCGCCGCCCTGGGCGCCCCAGCGGTCCCCGTAGCCGAGCCGTCCCATCAGCTCGATCCAGGCGTCCGCGATCCGCCCGATGTTCCAGCCCGGCTCGGTCGGCCGCTCGGAGAAGCCGAAGCCCGGCATCGAGGGGACGACGACGTGGAACGCCTGCCGCGGGTCGCCCCCGTGCGCGGCGGGGTCGGTGAGTGGGCCGATCACCTTGCGGAACTCGAGGATCGAGCCCGGCCAGCCGTGGCTGAGGAGCAGCGGCAGCGCGTCCGGCTCCGGGGAGCGGACGTGCAGGAAGTGGATCGCGAGCCCGTCGATCGTCGTCGTGAACTGGCCGAACCCGTTCAGCTCGGCCTCGGCTCTGCGCCAGTCGTACGCTCCCAGCCAGTGCCCGGTGAGCGCCTGCAGCTTGCTCAATTGGGGCCCCTGGCTGGTGTCCGGCACGGTCTCTCGGTCGGGCCAGCGGGTCCGGGCGACGCGGTCGCGCAGGTCGTCGAGGTCGGCTTCGGGGACGGACAGGTGGAACGGTTCGATGCTCATCGGGAGCGCTCTCAATCTCGATCGGGTGGGTCGGGAGCGGCGGTGCGCAGGAGCGGCACCAGGCCCGCGTCGACCAGTCGTGTTCGTTCGTCCTCGCCGGGCATGCGCCCGCTCAGCAACGTCGTGGTGAGGAGCCACCCGAACGCCAATTCGAGGACGATCTCGTGGTCGGCTGAAGCCCCCATCTCGCCCCGCGCCACCGCCCGCTCGACGATCGCGGCGCCCACCGCGCGGGTGCGCGCCTCGATCTGGGAGCGAACCAGCTCGCGCAGCCCCGCGTCCTGCCGGATCGCCTCGGTGAGGCCCAGCAGCGACGGGCCTCCCTCTCTCGCGAAGCTCTCCGCGATCTGCGAGACGGTCGCGAGGAGATCGCCGCGCAGCGTGCCGGTGTCGGGCACGTCGAGGTCGCCGCCGTCGGCGTTGCGCCGCAGCGCGTCGGCGATCAGCTCGGCCTTCGTCGGCCAGCGGCGGTACATCGTCGCCTTCGACGCTCTCGCCCGCTTGGCGATCGCGTCGACCGTGACGCGGTCGTAGCCGATCTCGGCGACCAGCTCGACGGCGGCGTCGAGGATCGCCGCGACGCGCGGCTGTCCCCGCAAGGGGGAGCGGCCGGCGGGTGGGTGTTCGTTCGGGGTGGTCATCAGCTTCAGTACGAAACCGTACAGTACACTATCTGCTCACACGAAGTCACGGACGCGCCCGGCAGCCGACAGCCGACACGCCCGTGCAGACCCGCCCGGCCTACTCCCAGTCGTCTCCGGGACCGGAGCGCTCGGCCGCGCGGCGGCGCAGCGCGTCGGTCAGCAGCGGCGTGATCTCCAGCAGCTGTCTCTGATGCGCCGGCGAGAGGTCGGCGAACGCGCGGCCGACCTCCGTCTGCTGCTGCTCCCAGGTCGCCTGCTGCTGGGCGAGGCCCTTCTTCGTCAACGAGACGATCGTGCTGCGGCCGTCGGTCGGATGCGGGCGCCGTTCGACCAGGCCGTCGGCCTCGAGCGCGTCGACGAGGGCGGTGACGCGGCGCTGCGTGACGTCGAGCGCCTTCGCCAGCCCCGACATCGTCAGCTATCGATCGTCATGGCATTCGAGCGCGTGAAGCAGGCGCAGGCGCACGTAGCTGACGCCCGGCTCCGGCATCGTGGCGGTGAGCCAGCGCCCCCACGCCGGGCCGAGCTCGGTGAACGCGGCGACGAGGGCATCCAGCCGCTCTTGCTTGGTCTGGCGTGGCATGCGAGCCGTGAATCTACCCCGGCCGGCGCACCGGCGCCGCCTCAGACGTAGGCCCAGCGGCGCACGACCCGTTCGATCAGCGTCAGCGCGAAGTTCAGCAGGTAGCCGATGATCGCGAGCGTGAGCACGCCGACGTAGAGGTCGATCACGTCGAGCTGCTGCTGGCTGGTGAGGATGAAGTAGCCGAGCCCGCTGTTGCCCGACGTCATCTCGCTGAAGACGGCGATGATCAGCGCGACCGCGACCGCCAGCCGCAGGCCGGTGAAGATCGCGCCGGAGGCGCCGGGGATCGTGATCTCGACGAACTCGCGCCAGCTGCGCAGCCGGAACGTGCGCCCCGTGTCCCGCGCGACGAGCGAGACGCCGCGCACGCCCGCCGCCGTGTTGAGCATGATCGGGAAGAAGACGGCGACCGCGACGGAGACGATCCGCAGGCGGTCGCCGATCCCGAGGAACAGCACGAGCAGCGGCACGACCGCGGTCAGCGGAATCGGGCGGATCAGCTCGGTCGTCGGCTCCAGCAGGTTGTAGGCGAAGCGGAAGCGGCCCATCAGCAGCCCCACGACGAACCCGACCAGTCCGCCGGCGAGGTAGCCCCACCCCATGATTCCGAGCGTCTGGCCAGTCGCCGTCAGCAGCGATCCGTGGGCGATCTGGTGGCGCCACGCCGAGACGACGTCGCTCAGCGGCGGCAGCGCGGGGTTCGTGATCCAGCCGCTCTTGACCGCGACCTGCCAGAAGACGAGCAGGACGATCACCAGCAGCCAGCCGATCGCCCGCGTGCGCAGGAGGAGCGCTGGCGACCAGCGCCGCAGCTCAGCCATCGGTCGCTCCGATCAGGGCCTCGCGTCCGAGCACCAGCTCGACCAGCTCGCGACGGAGTGCCAGGAAACGCGGGTCCTCGCGCGTGTCGAGCTGATTGCGCGGCCGTGGCAGCGCGACGCCGACCTCGCCCGCCAGCCCGTCGGCGCGCTCGCCGAGGACGACGACCCGGTCGGCGAGGTAGACCGCCTCCTCGATGTCGTGGGTGACGACCAGCACCGTCAGGTTGCGCTCGGCCGCGATCCGCAGCAGCAGGTCCTGCAGCGTCGCGCGGTTCAGCTCGTCGACGGCGCCGAACGGCTCGTCCATCAGCAGGACGCTCGGCTCGGCCGCGAGCGCCCGCGCGATCGCGACGCGCTGCTGCATCCCGCCCGACAGGTGCGCCGGCCACTGGCGCGCGACCTCCGGCCGCAGGCCGACCGAGCGCAGCAGCTCCTGCACGCGCTCGCGCGTGTCCCCGCGGCCGAAGCG
>JAATFK010000107.1 GCA_015655225.1 Solirubrobacterales bacterium
CCGAGAATCCTCGGCCAGGCGAACATCAACGCGCCCGCCGGCGGCCAGGCGAGAGGGCTCGGCTACGTCGTCCCGACCAGCACCGGCAGCAGAAGAGAGACGCTGGCGCTCCAGGTCGAGAAGATGCCGGCGAACACCAACGACGCCTTCGCCGTCTGGCTCAGAGGCGCCGCCGGCGTCCATCTGCTCGGCTACAACCAGAGACCGATCACGAAGGCCGGCGGGACCCTCGCGGTCACGGCCGCGCTGCCGGCGAACGTCAAGCGCTACGACGAGGTGCTGGTCACGCGCGAGTCGACCAACCCGACCGCGAACCCGACCAGACCGGGCCCGATCGTCGCCTCCGGCCCGCTGAAGTTCCGCTAGCGGCCGCGCCGCCGGCGCTAGCCGACGAGCCGCGCGAGCCCGTCGAGCGCCTCGCCCAGCTGCCGGCGCGCAGCGCGTCTGAAGAGGAACGGTCCGAACCGCGCCCACCCGCGCAGCTTCTGGCGCAGTTCGAGCGTGACGACCGTCTCCTCGGCGTCGGCCGGCGCCGGAGCGACGAGCACCGTCGTCTCGGCCGCGGCGAGGATCCGCTCGAACGGCGTCCCCGCCACTTCCTGGGAGAAGCGCAGCAGCTGTGGCGGCTCGATCGCCAGCAGCCGGAAGTCGGCCCGCACGCCCCTCCCCTTGGCCGTCCCCAGCACCTGCGTCCAGCCGACCCCGTCGACCGCCTCGATCCGTCTCACGCGGGGCCACCAGCGCGCCTGATGGTACGGGTCGGCGACGATCTCCCAGACGGCCTGCGACGGCGCCGCGACGGTCCGGGAGACGCGCGTCAGCGGCACTATTCGCTGTCGTAGGAGACGAGCGCGCGCACGTCGAACGGGTGCAGCCGCTCGCGGCCGCCGAGGAACGTCAGCTCGGCGAGGAAGCCGCAGCCGAGCACGTGGCCGCCCAGCTGCTCGACCAGGTCGCAGAGCGCACGCGCGGTGCCGCCGGTCGCGAGCAGGTCGTCGTGGATCAGGACGTTCGCGCCGCCGGCGATCGCGTCGCGGTGCATCTCCAGCGAGTCGATCCCGTACTCGAGCACGTAGTCGGCCGAGATCGTGTCGCTCGGCAGCTTGCCGGGCTTGCGCGCCGGCACGAAGCCGGCCCCCAGCTCGCGCGCGAGCGCGGCGCCGAGGATGAAGCCGCGCGCCTCGGCGGCGACGACGTAGTCGATCGTCCCACGCGAGCGGCCGTAGTCGGCGAGCGCCCCGATCGCCGCGTCGAGCGCGGCGGGCGCGAGCAGCAGCGGCGTGATGTCGCGGTAGACGATCCCCGGTCTCGGGAAGTCGGGGATGTCGCGGATGTGCGCCCGCAGGTCGACGTCGATGGCCACGACGGTCAGCCGGTGATGTTGCGCAGGTCGCGGATCAGCAGCAGGTGCTTGAGGTAGGTCGCGACCGCCGCCAGGTTCTCCAGCGCCTCGATCGCCTCTCTGCGCCGCTCCGGGTTGCGCGAGCGCAGCGCCGGGGCGAGGATCTGCTGCAGCAGCGCCGACTCGCGATCGGCCGAGGTGCGGAAGACGCGCAGGTTGCGCCCCGCGACGCCGTAGCGCGCCAGCTCCGTGACGGCGCGCACGATCTCGCGCTCGGTCTCGTCGTAGTAGCGCGTGCCGGAGCGCTGGTCGCCTCTGATGACGCCGTACTCCTCCAGCTCGTGCACGAGTCTCGGGTCCGCCCCGGTCTCCTCGACGACGTCCTCGAGCGAGTAGAGCGCGCCCGGGCTCTTGACCGCGACGGCGGTGCGGCGCAGGTGGCGCACGTCCGGTCTCGCGGGCGTCGTCGCGACCTCGGAGTCGTTCGCGCGGCCGCCGGCGAGCTCCTGGCGGATCACCCTCAGCGGCAGGAACTCGTCGCGCTGGAGGCGCAGGATCGTCCGCAGCCGCTGGAGGTCGCTCTGCGTGTAGACGCGGTAGTCGGCCTGCGTGCGCCGCGGGGTGACGAGCTTCTGATCCGCGAGATAGCGGATCTTCGAGATCGAGATGTCGGGGAACTCCTGCTTCAGCGCCTTGCAGAAGGCGCCGA
>JAATFK010000331.1 GCA_015655225.1 Solirubrobacterales bacterium
GAGATGGGGCGGCCTCGACGGCGTCCTGCACGCGATCGCCTACGCGCCCGAGGACGCCCTCGGCGGCAAGTTCCTCACCGCGCCGGCGGCGAGCGCGCTGACCGCGTTCCAGACGAGCGCCGTCTCGCTGCGGGAGCTGGCGGTCGCGCTGCTGCCGCTGCTGCGGGACGCGCCCGGCGGCGGAGCGATCGTCGGCCTCGACTTCGACGCGACGGTCGCCTGGCCGATCTACGACTGGATGGGCGTCGCGAAGGCCGCCTTGGAGTCGGTCTCCCGCTACCTCTCCCGCGACCTCGGCGCCCACGGCGTGCGGGTGAACCTCGTCTCCGCCGGGCCGCTGGCGACCGTCGCGGCCGGCGGGATCCCGGGCTTCGAGACGCTCGCGACCGCCTGGGAGCGCCAGGCGCCGCTCGGCTGGGACGTGAAGGACCCGGGCCCGGTCGCCGACACCATCTGCTTCCTGCTGTCCGACTGGGCCCGCGCGATCAGCGGCGAGATCGTCCACGTGGACGGCGGCTTCCACGCGATGGGGACGGCGCTGGACGCGGCGGGGGCCCCGGCGGGCTAGTCCCACCCGCGCGCCGTTCGGCCGAGGCGCGGCCCGTCGTTCTCGACAGCCTCGCAGCCGGCGGGGAGCTGCCGCCCGCGCGACTTCCCACCGGCGCGCCCGTCTTCCTCGACGACCTCGCAGTCGAACAGGGAGCCCCACATGCGCCGGATCCTCGTCACGCTCGCCGTCGCGCTCGTCGCGGCCGGCTCGCTCGCCTCCTTCGCGCTCGCCGCGCGCTCGGGCGGCCACCATCGCAACGCCGCCGTCGACCGCATCGTCGCCGACTGCGTGCACAGCCGCGGCGGCTTCCTGCGGCAGGCCTACGTCGCCGCCGACCTGCGGCTCGCCCTGCGCGAGCTGCCGGCCGACGTCGCCGAGTACAGCGGCTGCGCCGACGCGATCCGCGCCGGCCTGTCCCACGCGACCGCGACGCTGCGCGTCGGCGTCCACGTGCGCGGCGCGCGCCGGCTGAGCGCCGCGACGGTCGTGCTGCGCGACGGGCACGGTCGGCTGGTCGGGACGCTCCACGCCGTCCGCGGCGCCCGGGCCCGGGCCGTCGTGGCGCCGGGGCGCTACACGGCGCGCGCGACCGTCGCGCACGCCCGCTGCGCGGCCCACGCCGTGACGCTCCGCGCCCACCGCACGGCGACGATCACCGTCGCCTGCCGCCGGCGCTCCTGAGCGCGCCGGGGCGCGGGCGGGCACCGCCGCCCGCCCACGCCCCGGACCGCGCCGCGCCGGTTCACTTCACGAGCACGGCCGGTCCGCTGACGGTCCGCGGCGCGAGCGACTGTCCGCCGAGGTAGGCGACGCGCACGCCGACGCGGCGCCGTCTGGTGGCGGCCGCCTGCACGGCGGCGCGGAACGTGCACGTCCGCGAGAGCGTCGTGACGAGCTGAGTCTGCTTCGACCCGTCGCGGTAGGTCACGAGCACACTGCCGTCGCAGCCCTGGGCGCGCGTCACGCCCCGGGGGAGCGCGACCGTCCCGCGCGAGCTCAGCGTGCGTGCGCCGTGGCGCACGCCGCCGGCCGTGGTCCGCACGGTCACCGCATGCGGCGCGAACCGCCGCACGACGTACGTTCGCGTCGTGCTCGCGGTCTGACCGAGCCCGTCGGTGACCGTCGCCGTGATCGTCGGCGAGCCGACGTCACGGCCGCTCGGCGTGAAGCGACACGTGTACGGGGCCGTCGTGTCGGTGCAGATGCGCGTCGTGCCGTCGTAGAAGGCGACCGACGCGACCCCGGCCTGCGCGCGCGGGAGCGCGGTCAGCGTCGTCGCGCCCTTCAGGACCTTGCCCGCGGCGGGCGAGGCGAACGTGATCGCCGGGGGCGGCACCACGACCGGCGGGGGCGGGGGCGGGGCCGTCGTCGTGGTCGTCTCGCCACCGCCGGTGATCGTCACCGGGATCGCCGCGACGTGGACGGCGCTCGCCACAGTCGCGGACTGTCCGGTCACATCGGTCGCGGTCGCGGTGATCGACTGGGCGGTGTCGGCCTCGTCGGCCGTCGGGGTGTAGTCGGCCGTGTACGGAGCGGTCGTGTCCGTCGCGAGCACCTGCGTCCCGACCCGGAACGTGACCGACTGCACCGCGACGTCGTCGTTCGCGGTCGCGGAGATCGTGGTGGGGGCGCCCGACTGGATGACGCTACCGTCGGAGGGCCCCGTGATCGCGACCGTCGGCGGCACGGCCGCGGGGGTGGCGGGAACGACCGGGTAGGGCGCGGGGGCGCGGAGGAACGGCGTGCTCGTCACGGCGCCCTGGGTGCGGTCGCCGGCTGCCGGCGGCTCGCTGTTGACGCCGCCGACGTCGGGCGACGGACCGCCCACGGCGCCCCACCAGTTCCCCGTGGCGGACAGCGGGTCGGTGCGGGGGACGCCGTTCGCGTCGGCGTTCGCGAGGCCGTAGCCGTTGCCCTGGAGGTTGCTGGCGGTGACCGAGGACGC
>JAATFK010000289.1 GCA_015655225.1 Solirubrobacterales bacterium
GCGCCGGCGCGCGGGCGGCCTCGCGGCGATCGGGGCGATCGGCCTGCTCGTGCCGCTGCTGGCAGCGCTCGTCGGCGCCGACTACCTGAACGCCCGCAACGTCGTCCCGGCGCTCGTGCCGCTGCTGGCGGCGCTCGGCGTCGGCTACGGGGCGACCCGGCGACGGCTGGCCGGGACCGTCGCGGCCGCTGGGCTGTGCGCGATCTCGCTCGCGATCGTGATCGCCGTCCCGCTCGACAAGGGCTACCAGCGGCCCGACTGGAAGGGCGCCGCGCGGGCGCTCGGCACGACGCCGTTCGCCCGGGCGATCATCGGCGAGAACGACCAGCCGCTCGCGATCTACCGGCATGGGCTTGTGCCGATGTCCTACTACGTCGGCGCGACGATCGAGGAGGTCGACGTGGTCGCCGTCGCGACCGGCAACACGCAGGGCGACGCGCCCACGATCCCGCCGCAGGTCGGCCTCGTCGTGCCGGGCTTCACCCAGCTGCCGACGCTGCGCACCTCGACCTACGAGATCCTGCGCTTCCGCGCGCCGAGACCCGTGCACGTGCTGCCGGACGCCGTCGCGACCGTCCGCTTCGGCACGCGCGCTCCGTCGATCGGGCTGCTCCCGGCGGGCTGACGTGGGGTTCGAGGCCGCCGGGTCCGCGCGCCGACATCGAACGTCCGTTCGCCTCTCTATAGTGATCTGACGATGCCGCCCGCCGACCAGCTCGTCATCTCCGGAGCCCGCGAGCACAACCTCAAAGACGTCACGATCGCCCTCCCGCGCAACGCGCTGGTGGTGATCACCGGACTGTCCGGATCGGGCAAGTCCTCGCTCGCGTTCGACACGATCTACGCCGAGGGGCAGCGCCGCTACGTCGAGTCGCTGTCGGCCTACGCGCGGCAGTTCCTGGGGCAGATGGACAAGCCCGACGTCGACTCGATCGACGGGCTCTCCCCGGCGATCTCGATCGACCAGAAGACGACCTCGCGCAACCCGCGCTCGACGGTCGGCACGGTCACCGAGATCTACGACTACCTGCGGCTGCTGTGGGCCCGCATCGGCCAGCCCTTCTGCCCGAACTGCGGCAAGCCGATCGCGGGGCAGTCGGCCGAGCAGATCATCGACCAGGTGATGGACATGGAGGACGGCACCCGCTTCATGGTGCTGGCGCCGATCGTCCGCGGCCGCAAGGGCGAGTACGGCAGACAGTTCGAGGAGCTGCGCGCGGAGGGCTTCACGCGCGTCAAGGTCGACGGCGAGCTGCGGAGGCTGGAGGAGCCGATCGAGCTCGACAGAAGATTCAGACACGACATCTCGGTCGTCGTCGACCGGCTCGTGATGAGACCGGAGCTGCGCAAGCGGCTGGCCGACTCGATCGAGACGGCGGTCGCGCTGGCCGACGGGATCATCGAGGTCGAACTGGTCGACAACGGCCAGACGCTGACCTTCTCGGAGAAGTTCGCCTGCCTCGAGTGCGGCATCTCGATGCCCGAGCTCGAGCCGCGGATCTTCTCCTTCAACGCGCCCCACGGCGCCTGCCCGCGCTGCACCGGCCTCGGCTCGCAGATGGAGATCGACCCCGAGCTGGTCGTCCCGGACCCGTCGCTGTCGATCGGCGAGGGCGCGATCGCGCCATGGTCGGCGAGCGCGTCGAACTACTACGAGCAGCTGACGCAGTCGATCTCCGAGCGCTACGACGTCGACCTCGACACGCCGTGGGAAGCGCTCTCCCAGGCCCAGCAGGAGTTCTTCCTCTACGGGACCAACGGCGACAGAGTCCACATCGAGTACAAGAACCGCTTCGGCCGGCGCCGCTCGTACACGACCAGCTTCGAGGGCATCGTGCCGAACCTCGAGCGCCGCTACCGCGAGACCGACTCGGAGTGGTCGCGCGAGAGAATCGAGGAGTTCATGTCGGTCGTGCCGTGCCCGGAGTGCCACGGCGCGCGGCTGAAGCCCTCCTCGCGCTCGGTCAAGGTCGGCGGGCTCGCGATCAACGAGTACACCGACCTGCCGGCCCGGCGCGCGCTCGACTGGATCCGCGAGCTGCAGCTGACCGACCAGGAGCGGCGGATCGCCCGGCTGGTGCTGCGGTAGATCGAGGAGCGACTCGCGTTCCTGGAGAACGTCGGCGTCGGCTACCTCTCGATGAGCCGCGCCTCGGCGACGCTCTCGGGCGGCGAGGCGCAGCGGATCCGGCTCGCGACGCAGATCGGCTCGTCGCTCGTCGGCGTGCTCTACATCCTCGACGAGCCGTCGATCGGGCTGCACCAGCGCGACAACGAGAAGCTGATCGGGACGCTGGAGCGACTCCGCGACCTCGGCAACACGGTGCTGGTGGTCGAGCACGACGAGGGCACGATGCGCGCGGCCGACTACCTGGTCGACATGGGCCCGGGCGCCGGCGAGCACGGCGGCCACGTCGTCGCGCAGGGCACGGCGGCCCAGGTCGAGAAGGTGAGAGAGTCGGCGACCGGCCAGTTCCTCGCCGGGACGCGGCGGATCGAGGTGCCGCCGAAGCGGCGCAGACCGACCGGGTACGTGAAGATCGAGGGCGCGACGCAGCACAACCTCAAGAACGTCGACGTGAGAATCC
>JAATFK010000670.1 GCA_015655225.1 Solirubrobacterales bacterium
ACCGTGAGCGCGCTCTGCGCGCGTCCCTCGAGCTCGACGTCGAGCGGCTGCTCCCGAGCGCCGCGCGGCGCGTCGAGCCGGCGCTCGCGCCGACGCTGCGGCTCGCGCTGAGGATCCCCGACGACCACGCGATCGACCCGCGCCTGCTGTGCGCGGCGCTCGCCGACGCGGTCCGCGCGGCCAGCCGCGAGCTGCGCGAGCACGCGCCGGTCGCCGCGCTCGACGTTCGCGGCGAGCGCGTCACCGGCGTCGTCCTGGCCGGCGGCGAGCGGATCGCCTCCGACCACGTCGTGGTCGCGGCCGGCGCCTGGAGCGGCGCGCTCGGCGGCGTGCCCGAGCCCGCGCGCGTGCCGGTCCGGCCGGTCAAGGGGCAGATGCTGCGGCTGCGCGATCCCGCCGGTCCCGGCCTCCTGACCCACGTCCTGCGGATGGACCCCGGCTACCTCGTCCCGCGCGGCGACGGCCGCTACGTCCTCGGCGCGAGCACCGAGGAGCGGGGCTTCGACACGACCGTCACCGCCGGCGGCGTCTTCGAGCTGCTGCGCGACGCGACCGAGCTGGTCCCGGGCATCTCGGAGCTGGTCCTGGAGGAGCTGGAGGCCGGTCTGCGGCCCGGCACGCCCGACAACGCGCCGGTGCTCGGCCGCGGCGCGCTCGACGGCCTGCACTGGGCGACCGGGCACCACCGCAGTGGGATCCTGCTCACCCCGATCACCGCCGACGCGCTCGTGGCGTCGCTCGCTGGCGAGGCGCTGCCGGCGGTCGCGGCGCCGTTCGCGCCGGAGCGGTTCGCGGTGGGAGCGACGGCGTGATCGTCCGGCTCAACGGCGAGCCGCGCGAGCTGGCCGACGGCGCGACCGTCGCCGGCGCGCTCGCGCTGCTCGAGGTCTCGGAGACGACCCGCGGCGTGGCGGTCGCGGTCGCCGGCGAGGTCGTCCCGCGGCGTGCCTGGGAGGCGACCGTCCTGACCGACGGCGCGCACGTCGAGGTCCTGATGGCGATCGGTGGGGGATGATCGAGAGATGAGCAGCGTCGAGCAGCCTGTGGAGACCACCGTGCGGGACCCGCTCGTGATCGCCGGGCGCGTGTTCGGCTCGCGCCTCCTGCTCGGGACCGGCGGCTTCCGCAGCCTCGACGAGCTGGCGGCGGCGCTGCGCGCGAGCGAGTCGGAGCTGGTGACCGTCGCGTTGCGCCGCGTCGACCCAGCCGCGCGCGGCTCGATCATGGACGTGCTCGGCGAGGCCGGCGTGCAGGTGCTGCCGAACACGGCCGGCTGCTTCACGGCGCGGGACGCGGTCACGACCGCCCGCCTCGCTCGGGAGGCGTTCGAGACCAACTGGGTGAAGCTCGAGGTGATCGGCGACGACCGCACGCTGCTGCCCGACGCGCCCGAGCTGCTGGAGGCGGCCGAGCAGCTCGTCGACGACGGCTTCGTCGTGCTGCCCTACACGACGGACGACCCGGTCCTCGCGCGCCGCCTGGAGGACGTCGGCTGCGCCGCGGTGATGCCGCTCGGCTCGCCGATCGGCAGCGGGATGGGGATCCGCAACCCATACAACCTCGCGATCATCCGTGAGCGGGCGGGGGTCCCGGTGATCCTCGACGCCGGCGTCGGCACCGCCTCCGACGCGGCGCTCGCGCTGGAGCTGGGCTGCGACGCGGTCCTCTGCGCGAGCGCGATCTCACGCGCGCACGACCCGGTCGCGATGGCCGAGGCGATCCGCAAGGCGGTCCAGGCGGGACGGCTCGCGCGCGGCGCCGGCCGCATCCCGCGCCGGCTCTACGCCGAGGCCTCGACGCCTGACGCCGGCCTGCCGGACCTCGGCGGGAGCGCGCTCGATGGCTGAGGACGGGGTCGCGATGACGGCGGCCGGCCGCGTCGACCAGCTCTTCGACGCGTGGGAGGCGGCGTGGTCGGGCCGCGACCCGTCCGCGTTCGCCGCGCTCTGCGCGCGCGACTTCACCTACGAGGACCCCCTCACGCCCGAGCCGCTGGCCGGCGCCGACGAGCTCGCGACCCACGTCCAGCGGCTCTGGGCGGGCTTCCCCGACGCCCGCCTGGAGCGCGCCGGCGAGCGCCTCGGGCGCGAGGGCGGCCACTTCGCGGCGGCGCCGGTGAAGCTCGTCGCGACCCACCGCGGGGCGGTCGAGGGACTGCCGGCGACCGGCCGCTTCGTCGTCCTGCACGGCGTCTTCTACTGCGAGCTGCGGAGCGGGAGGCTGCTCCACGTGCGCGGCTTCTTCGACCTCTACGACGCGGCCGTCCAGCTCGGCGTGCTGCCGAGAAGGGGGACGCTGGGGGAGAAGGCGCTGCTGACGCTGCGCGGCTTCGGGCTGCGCGCGCGGGGCCAGTGACGTGAACGCGGCGTGAACGCGTCGCGACGAGCGGCAACGCGTCACGTACCATTCTCCGTCAACCGGACTCCAGGGGGAGCGCGTGATGGGTCGGAAGCGAATCGGAGCAGCACTCGCGGCAGCCGCGCTGATGGTGGGAGCGATGGCAACGAGCGCCGCCGCGGATCCGCCGACGCACTACGACTCGCCCGTTCCGGTGCTCGAGACGCCGACCGCGCTGCCGGATCTCGCACCCGGCATCAGCTCGTTGTCTCCCGTCATCCTGAGCCCGGACTGGCAGCCCGAGTTCGTGCACGTGGACGACACCGGGGCGACGCCTCGCCTCGTCGCGCAGGCGACCGACCTCACCGACGGAGCGCCGATCGGCGCTCCCGTGACGATCTCCGACGACGCGACCGCGCCGGTGACGGCCGGCGGGGGTGTCGTCGCGATCGCGCGCGTGTCGCGCTTCCATCCCCTCACGCCGGTCGAGGAGACGGGCTGGATGATCGCCTGGGCCGCTCGCGACGGGAGCGGCGCGCGGCTGGTCGGCCGCGTGCTGAACGCGGACGGGACCTTCACCGGGCCGCCGATCTCTCTGAGCGACGACCACTACGACTCGATCGGCGAGATCCGGCTCCAGCTCGCTCCCGCGCTCGATCCGCAGACCTACGAGGAGCCGCTGCTCGTCGTCTGGAACGGCACGCGCGCCGGAGACGGCGGCGACGCCCAGGTCCACGTCCAAGGCTGGGACCTGCTCGACGGACGGACCGCTCCGCAGGACCAGGTCGTCTCCTCGCCGGGCGGCAGCGCGACCGGCTCGCTCGCCGTGACGACGTCCCTCGCTCCGAACGACACTTGGCAGAACCCGCTGGCGCACGTTCTCGTCAGCTGGATTGGGAGCGACCCGGGGGCGATCGGTCCCGGCGGTGAGCAGGAGGTGCTCGGTCGCGTCCTCGACGGCCGTGGCGCTCCGGTGGGGTCAGTCGTGCGGATCTCGCACGTCGGCAGCGACGGCGACGCCGCCGCCAGACCGCTCGACGAGACGAGCGAGCCGCTCTACCCGACGAGCGGCGGCTGGAAGGTCGCCTGGTCACAGTCGTCGGACGGGTCGGTCGTCGTGCGGAGAGTCGACGCGAGCGGACAGGGCGGGGCGGCGGCCCAGGTCGCGGTGACGCCGAGCCCCGGCGAGTCGGCTGGCCGTCTCGTCCTCGACGGCGCCTACGACGGCGGCTCGGACCTCTTCTACGAGGTCGGCCCGAGCGGCGGTCCCACCCGCGTCGCGCTCCAGCCGCTCGACGACGCGGACGCCCCCGTCGGGCCGTCCCTCGCGGTCTCGCCGGACGGCGTCGACGCGAGCGCACCGGCGCTCCTGTTCGAGTCGTCGTGCAACTCGCTCGCGCTGTGGCATCAGCCGGACGGCACGGCGGGGCGCGTCGTCTGGCGTGCCAATTGCAAGGCGCCGGCCCCGCCCGGCCTGATCCTTCCCCCGCCCGGCACCGTGGTGCCCGTCGCCGGAGCCGTGCCGAGAGCGGCCGTCGCGAGACCGAGCCTTCGCCTCACGGCCGTGAGACTCAGCTCGGCCCGCTTCGCCGTGCGCGTCGGTCGCACGGGTGGCGCGCGGCTGCGGCTGCGCGTGAGCGGTGCGGCGACGGTCAAGGTGACGGTGCAGCGGTGTGGTGGGACGGGCGCGGTCCTGAGCCGCTGCGCGAGACCGCGGAAGGCGACCGCGCTCGCGACCCTCAAGCTCAGACGCGCCGGCACGGCGTCCCTGCTCGTGACCGGTCACGGTCCGCACGGTCGTGCGCTGGCGGCTGGTCGCTATCAGCTGGCGCTGCGGTCGACCGGGGCGAAGGGGTTGAAGTCGTCGCTGGTGCGCGTGCGCTTCACGCTGCTGGCGGCGCCGAAGCCGCATGCGGCGGCGAAGAAGAAGCACCACGGCTGAACGTCGCGCGCACCGGCGCGTGGTCGGAGAGCGGGCCGCGGTCGAGCGTTCCGATCCCGCCGACCGGCATCAGCCCGTTCGTGGCGAAGAGGTGGTCGACGTCGTGGCGGCCGGCGTGCGCGAAGCCGGTCAGCTCCAGCTCGCGGACGTTGAGGTCGCCGCCGAGGACGAGCGGCGCGCCGGCCGCCCAGCGCCGCGCGGTGGCGGCCGCCGTCGCAATGTCGCGGCGGGCCGCGGCGTCGTCGTGGACGGTCGCGTGGAGGTTCGCGAACCAGCGTCCCTCGCGGTCGCGCACGGCGTGGACGACGCGACGCTCCTGGCGCAGGCAGAGCCGCCGGCGCGCGCGGGCGGTGATCGCGTCCGGTCCCCCGCGCACGAGGATCGCGTTGGCGCTGCCGCCGCCCGACTTCATCAGCTCGGGGTGGCGCCGCGCGAGCGCCCGCCGCAGCGGCAGCCCGAGGTTGCGCGACGTGAGCGCCGTGCTGTGCGCCGCGCCCGCCGCCGCGCCGAGCGCCGGCGGCCACCACGGCGGCACCTCCTGCAGCAGCGCGACGTCCCACTCCCACGCCGCCAGTCGCTCGCGGAAGGGGTCGAGCAGATCGCGGTCCTCCGGCGGCAGCGCGCGCCCGTGGAAGAGGTTCCAGGTCAGCACGCGCACGGTCATCCAGTGACCGTACACTCCCGCTCGTGCCACGCCACTTCCTCACCGGAGCGGAGCTGTCGCGCGACGAGCTGCTCGCTCTGCTCGACCGCGCGATCGAGCTGAGAGCCGACCGGCTCGGCTCCGACGCGCTCGCCGGCAGAAGCGTCGGCCTGATCTTCCAGAAGCCCTCGACGCGCACACGGCTCTCGTTCGAGGCCGGCGTCTTCGAGCTCGGCGGCCATCCGCTGATCCTGCGCCCGGACGAGATGCAGATGGGCCGCGGCGAGCCGCTGCGCGACACCGCGCTGATCCTCTCGCGTCACGTGCAGGCGGTCGGGATCCGCACGCACGACGACGCGATCATCGAGGAGCTCGCGCGCTACGCGACGATCTCCGTCTTCAACATGCTGACCGCCGGCCACCACCCCTGCCAGGCACTCGCCGACCTCGTGACGCTGCGCGAGACCTTCGGCGACCTCGGCGGCCTCGTGCTGACCTACGTCGGCGACGGCAACAACGTCGCCCGCTCGCTCGCGATCCTCGGCGGGATCGCCGGCCTCGAGGTGCGCGTCGCGTCGCCGCCCGGCTACGCGCTTGAGCCGATCGCGGGCGCGCGGCTGTTCGAGGACCCGGTCGCCGCCGTGCGGGACGCGCGCGCCGTCTACACCGACGTCTGGGTCTCGATGGGCGACGAGGCGACCGCCGAGGAGCGCCGCCGCGCGCTCGCCGCCTACCGCGTCGACGACGCGCTGCTCGACCGCGCCGCGCCCGACGCGATCGCCCTTCACGACCTGCCCGCCCACGTCGGCGAGGAGATCACCGCCGAGGTGCTCTACGGCGACCGCCAGCGGATCTGGGATCAGGCGGAGAACCGTCGCCACGCGCAGAAGGCGCTCCTGGAGTTGCTGCTGCGCTAGCCTCGGCTGGCCGCCGGTCGTCCCCATCGCCTCAAGAGGAGCCCGTTCATGCCGCAGCCCAGAACCCCCGCAGCGTCCGGCGACAGAAGCGGTCGACCGACCGCGGCCGCCAGAAGACCCGCGACCAGAAGAGCCGCGACGAGAAGACCGCCGTCGAGCGCGGGTGCCGCGAGCGCCGCCGCGAGAGGGACGACCCCGGCCGTCAGAAGATCGGCCGCCGCGAGACCGAGAGCCGCCGCGAGAGCGAGACCGGCTGCCGCCGCGAGACCGGCTGCCGCCAGAGCGAGACCGGCCGCTGCGAGATCGAGAGCCGCGAGAAGACCTGCCGCCGCGAGAGCGACGCCGGCCGCCGCGAGCCCGGCCGCCCCCGGGGCAAGCGCCGCTGCCGCCAGACCGGCTGCGAGAGGGACCCCGGCCGGGGCGAGATCGGCCTCCGCGAGAGCGACGCCCGCTGCCGCCAGACCGGCCGCCGCGAGACCCGCCGGCGCGAGAGCGACCGCCGCGAGACAGAGAGCCGCTGCGAGAGTCAGAGCCGCGAGAAGACCGGCCGCCGCGAGAGCGACGCCGGCCGCCGCGAGCCCGGC
>JAATFK010000472.1 GCA_015655225.1 Solirubrobacterales bacterium
ACACCTCGATCTGCATCGGCTGCAAGGCCTGCGAGGTCGCCTGCAAGGAGTGGAACGGGATCCCGGAGGACGGGCTCGACTGGACCGGCATGTCGCACGACAACAGCGGCGGCCTCAGCGGCGACACGTGGCGCCACGTCGCGTTCGTCGAGCAGCGCGTCCCCGTCGGCCAGCACGAGCCGAACTTCCAGCACGCGGGCGTGGCGACCGACGAGGAGGGCTTCCGCTGGCTGATGTCCTCCGACGTCTGCAAGCACTGCACCGACGCCGCCTGCCTCGACGTCTGCCCGACTGGCGCGATCTTCCGCACCGAGTTCGGCACCGTCGTCGTGCAGGCGGACGTCTGCAACGGGTGCGGCTACTGCGTCCCGGCCTGCCCCTACGGGGTCCTCGACAAGCGCGAGGAGGACGGGCGGATCTTCAAGTGCACGCTCTGCTATGACCGGCTCGGCGTCGGGCAGGAGCCGGCCTGCGCGAAGGCGTGCCCGACGAACTCGATCCAGTTCGGCGAGGTCGAGGAACTGCGCGTGCGCGCCGCCGGGCGCGTCGAGACGCTGCACGAGGCGGGCGTCCCCGAGGCGCGCCTCTACGGCCACGACCCCAGCGACGGCGTCGGCGGCGACGGCGCGTTCTTCCTCCTGCTCGACGAGCCCGAGGTCTACGGCCTGCCGCCCGACCCGATCGTCACGACGCGCGACCTGCCGGCGATGTGGGCGCGTGTCGGGATCGCCGCGGGCGCGCTGGCGGCGGGCGTGGTCGCGTCGTTCGCGGGTGCGCGCCGGTGAGCCCGAGACGAGGCAAAGGGGACCGTCCGCCGCGCGACCATCCGGGCGACTCCTACTACGGCCAGCCGATCATCAACCCGCCCGTGTGGGAGGAGCTGGACATCGCCGGCTACCTGTTCGCCGGCGGCCTCGCCGGCAGCTCATCCCTGCTTGCGGCGGGCGCGGACCTGACTGGCCGCCCGACGCTGGCACGGCGCTCGAAGGTCTGCGCGACCGCCGCGATCTCCGTCTCGCTCGTCGCCCTCGTGCACGACCTCGGGCGCCCGGCGCGGTTCCTCAACATGCTGCGCGTCTTCAAGCCGACCTCGCCGATGAGCGTCGGCGTCTGGCTCCTCGCCGCCTACGGGCCGCTGGCTGCAGTGGCCGCCGCGAGCGACGTCCTGGACCGGGCGGCGCGCACGGGCCGCGCCGCCGGGGCGGGCGCCGCGCTGCTGGCGCCGGGCGTCGCCTCCTACACCGCCGCGCTGATCGCCAACACGGCGGTGCCGGCGTGGCACGGCGGCCACCGCGAGCTGCCGTTCGTTTTCGTCGGCTCGGCCGCCGGCGCGGGCGCCGGCTTCGGCCTCGTCGCGGCGCCGCTGCGCGAGAACGACCCCGCGCGACGGCTCGCGGTCCTCGGCGCCGTGGGCGAGCTGGTCGCCGAGCAGCTGATGGAGCGGCGCCTCGGGCTCGTCGCCGAGACGCTGCACGACGGGCTCGCCGGGAGACGGCTGCGCGCGGCGAAGGCGCTGACGGCGGCCGGCGCGCTCGGGGCGGCGACGGTCGCGGGCCGCAGCCGCACCGGCGCCGCGCTGAGCGGCGCGGCCCTGCTGGCCGGCTCGGCGCTCACCCGCTTCGGCATCTTCGCGGCCGGGATGGCGTCGGCCGAGGACCCGAGATACACGGTCGCTCCGCAGCGCGAGCGACTGGCCAGAGCCGGGCAATAGTGCCCGCTTACTGCTAGCGTGTGCGAACCGTGGTCGGGGACCGCGGATCAGAGCTTGGTGGCACGGACCTCCCTCTCCCGGTCAAGGAATCTGGGGAGGCGTCAGCGTCGAAATGCTCTCGCGCTGACGGTTGCGGACAGAACGGCCTCGCCGGCGACGGCGGGGCCGTTCGTCTGCGATTAGGATCTTCGAATGACCACCGAGCAGAAGTCGCTCAGGGCGGACGCACGGCGCAATCGCAACGCGATCCTCGCCGCCGCTCGGCGGGTCTTCGCCGAGCGCGGCTTCGACGCGCCGCTCGACCTGATCGCGCACGAGGCGGGCGTCGGTCGCGGGACGCAGTACCGCCACTTCCCCACGCGCGAGTGCCTGATCGAGGCGATCTTCGACGACAACTTCGAGGCGACCGAGCGGATGGTCGCGTCGGTCGAGGACCCGGCCGACGGCTACGTCCAGATCCTGCTGCTGGTGGTCGACCAGATGATCGAGAACCGCGGCTTCCTCGACGTCTTCGACGAGCGCGTCGTCGCGCCCGAGGTGCAGCAGGGCTACGGCGAGCGACTGCTCGCGATCGTCAGACCCGCGCTCGAGCGCGCGCAGGCGGCCGGTCGCGTCCGCTGCGACCTGCGCGTCGAGGACACGCTGGTGCTCCTGCGGATGCTCGGCGCGGTGACGCAGCCGCCGGGGGTCGGCTACCCGCCCGCCCTGGTCGAGCGCGGCATAGCGCTCGTGCTCGAATCGATCGAGCCGGACCCGAGGCTCCCCCTCGACGGTTCCGACCCCCGCTAGGCCAGGAAAACTGTCGGAAACGCAAACGGGCATCGCAGCCCGTTTGGTGATAGCTTCCGGATGCTCTCGTGGAGGCGGGCGATCGCTCGGGCGCCCCACGGCTTCGGTCTAACTGACGAGACCGGAGTGGTTGGGGCGTAGTGACCGCGATGAGTTTCTTGACCGAGGAGTGATGCATGCACACGGATGACACCGTCGGCGGCCCGAGAGGGACGCGTCGGTTGTATCTGCTTCCCCTGCTGGCCGCGGCAATTGCCGCACTGCTGGTCGTAGCCGGCTGTGGTGGCGGGAGCAAGAGCACGACGACCGCCGCGAGTGCTCCGGCCACGACGCCGCCGGCCACCACGCCGGCGACGACGACGACCGCCACCACGGCGACCACGTCGACCACCCCCGCTGCCACCGCCGGCACGGGCTGGACGCTGCCGAACGCCGACCTGGCGAACACGCGCAGCGTGGCGTCGCAGATCAGATCGTCGAACGTCAGCCAGCTCGGCCTGGCCTGGTCGGTGCCGATCAGAGGCAACGGCACGTTCGGCAACTACGCCACGACGCCCGTCGTCGTGGACGGCGTCGTCTACACGCAGAACCTGACCTCTGACGTCGAGGCGATCGACTTCAGAACCGGCAGAGTGCTGTGGACGAGAGCGTACAACTCGCCGGACACGGGTCCGAACGGCGTCTCCGTCGTGGACGGCAGAGTCTATGGCGCGACCGCGTCGAACGCCTTCGCTCTGAGCGCCAGAACGGGCGAGCAGCTGTGGAGCAGAAGACTGATCCGGAACGCGAACGAGGGCATCGACATGGCCCCGGGCGTGAACAACGGGACCGTCTACGTCTCCACGGTGCCGGGCAACCCGAGAGCGTTCTACGCCGGCAACGGCCAGGCGATCCTCTGGGCGATGGACGCGAACACGGGTGCCGTCAGATGGAAGTGGGACGAGGTCCCGGCTTCCCTCTGGGGCAACAAGAGAGTCAACTCCGGTGGCGGTCAGTGGGAGCCCCCGGCCTTCGACGCCGACGGCAACGTCTACCTGAACGTCGCCAACCCGGCCCCGTTCAACGGCTCCAGCCCGAACAGACCGTCGGCGGACAGAAAGGCCGCGTTCGGCGGCTCGCGTCCCGGCGCGAACCTCTACACCGACTCGGTCGTCAAGCTCGACGCCAGCAGCGGCAGACTGCTGTGGCACTACCAGCTGACCCCGCACGACGTCTACGACTGGGACCTCAACAACTCCCCGCTGCTCGCGACCGCGAACGGCAGACAGGTCGTCATCTCCGCCGGCAAGGGCGGCCAGGCGATCGCGAACGACGCGACCACCGGCAGACTCCTGTGGAGAACCGCGGTCGGCAGACACAACGGCCACGACAGAGACAACCTGTACGCGATGAGACGGGACTTCAGCAGACTGCCGGACCCCGCCAGCAGCTACAGCGTGCTCCCGGGCGAGTTCGGCGGCGTCGAGTCGCCGTACGCCTCCGACGGCACGAACGTCTACTTCGCGATCGTGAACCTGCCGGGCCTCGTCAGAAGACAGGTCGAGGCCCCGGCCTCGCCGACGGCCGGCACCGGTGAGCTGGTGGCCCTCAACATCGCCACCGGCAGAGTCGTCTGGGATCACAGATTCAGACAGTCGGCCTACGGCGCCGCGGCGGTCACGAACGACCTCGTCTTCACGACGACGTTCGACGGCACGCTCTACGCGCTCAACACCAGAACCGGTGACGTCGCGTGGTCGAGAAGACTGCCGGCCGGCACCAACGCTCCGGTCGGGATCAACGACGACACCGTCTTCGCGGCCGCCACGATCCCCACCAGCGCATCCGAGAGACCGGTGCTCGTCGCCTACCGTCTCGGCGCCACCGGCTCGGCCGGCGGCACGAGCACGACCAGCACGACGGCGACCACGCCGTCGACGACGGCGACGACGCCGCCGGCCACGACCAGCACCACGAGCACCAGCGCCAGCAGCGGCGGCGCGGGCAACGCGACGGCGGGCAGAGCGGTCTTCACGACCAACTGCGCCAGCTGCCACACGCTCGCGGACGCCGGCTCGTCCGGCACCGTCGGTCCGAACCTGGACCAGCTGAGACCGAACGACGCCCTCGTCAGCAGACAGGTGACGAACGGTGGCGGCGGCATGCCCGCCTTCGGCGGTCAGCTCTCGGCGAGCGACATCGCGAACGTCGCGGCGTACGTCTCGTCGGTCGCCGGCAGAAGAGGCGCCAGAAGCGCTCCCGCCCCGGCGGGCGCCGGAACCCCGTAGCGCAATCGACCCGTGCGCGGGTCGGAGGCAGACGCCTCCGGCCCGCGCCGGATCGACGCTTTCCGGGAAGATCCCGGCGGACCACCACTCGAGGAGGGGCCCCGCCGATGCTTGCCGTCCACGCCGTCTCGTTCGCTCCGGACGACCCACTCACAGGGTTGCGCGTCGGTGACCTGCCGGAGCCGGAGGTCCCGGACGGCTGGACCACGGTCCAGGTGAGAGCGGCGACGCTCAACCACCACGACCTCTGGTCGCTGAGAGGCGTTGGCCTGCGCGAGGAGCAGCTGCCGATGATCCTCGGCACCGACGCCGCCGGCATCGACGAGGACGGCAACGAGGTGCTCGTCCACGCCGTCATCTCCTCGCCCGACTGGCGTGGCGACGAGACGCTCGACCCCTCGCGCTCGCTCCTCTCCGAGAGACATCAGGGCGCCTTCGCGGAGCGGCTCGCGGTCCCGCGCGGGAATCTCGTCCCCAAGCCGCCGGAGCTGAGCTTCGAGGAAGCCGCCTGCCTGCCGACGGCGTGGCTGACCGCGTACCGGATGCTCTTCACGCGCGGGACCATTCCACCCGGCGCGACGATCCTCGTCCAGGGCGCGGGCGGCGGCGTCGCGAGCGCGGCGATCGCGCTCGGGCGCGCCGCCGGCATCCGCGTGTGGGCGACGAGCCGCTCAGAGTCGAAGCGCGAGCAGGCGCTCGCGCTCGGCGCCGACGCCGTCTTCGACTCGGGCGCGCGGCTGCCCGAGCGGGTCGACGCGGTGATCGAGACGGTCGGCGCGGCGACCTGGTCGCACTCGCTCAGATCGCTGAAGCCGGGCGGGACCGTCGTCGTCTCCGGCGCCACGAGCGGGGCGAGCCCGCCGGCCGACCTGAACCGCGTCTTCTTCCTCCAGCTGTCGGTCGTCGGCTCGACGATGGGGACGCGGGAGGAGCTTGGGCGCCTCACGACGCTGATGCTCTCGACCGGCCTGCGCCCGACGATCCAGTCCTCCTACCCCCTCGCCGACGCCGCCGAGGGCTTCCGCGAGCTGGCCGCCGGCGAGGTCTTCGGGAAGATCGTCTTCACCGTCTGAGCGCGAGGCGTGCCGCGGCGGCGTCGAGCGCCGCGCGCGCCTCGTCGGCCAGCCACCGGGTGATCTCCGCCGCTGGCAGCGCCAGCACGAGCCGGTGCGCCTCTCCGGCCCAGAGGTTGATCAGGTCCGCGTCGCCCACGGCGCGGGCGTGCGCGCGCAGCGGCGCGGTCAGATGGTGGATCTCGGGATACGCGCGCGGGGCGGCCGCCGCGTGCTCCTCGTGCAGGCGGTTGGCGATCCCGCGCGCGAGCCGGCCGCTGAAGGCGCGCGTCAGGACCGTCGGCGTGTCGGTCGCGGTCGCCGCGCGCTGCGCCGGCGAGGTCCCGGCCTCCGCGCTCAGCAGGTACGCGGTGCCGACCTGGCCGGCGCGGGCGCCGGCCGCGAGCACGGCGGCGAGCGCCTGGCCGGTCGCGATCCCGCCGGCCGCCACGAGCGGCAGGCTCACCTCCGCGGCGATCAGCTGGAGCGCGGGCAGCAGCGAGAGGCCGGCGGCCGTCTCGTCGTCGACGAAGGTGCCGCGGTGGCCGCCGGCCTCGATCCCCTGCACGACCAGCGCGTCGGCGCCGCACGCGGCCGCCGCCCGCGCCTCCTCCGGCGAGATGACCGTCACCCACACCTCGACGCCGGCGCGGCGGAGCGCCTCGACCACGTCGCGCGGCGGCAGCCCGAACGTGAACGACGCGACCGCCGGTCGCACCGCGAGCAGGACCTCGACCTTCGCGGCGAACGCGTCGTCGTCGAAGCGCGGCGTGCCGAGCGCGACGCCGGCCCGCTCGGCCTCGGCCGCAAGGCGCGTCGCGTAGGCCGAGATCGCGGCCGGGTCGGCCGGCTCGCCGCCGCCGACGAACAGGTTCACGCCGAACGGTGCGGTGCTCAGCGCGAGCAGCGCGTCCACGTCCGCGCGCAGCCGCTCCGGCGTCAGGTAGCCGGCGGCGAGGAAGCCGAGGCCACCGGCCTCGCCGACCGCCGCCGCCAGCGCGGGCGTCGAGGGACCGCCGGCCATCGGGGCCTGGACGATCGGGACGCGCAGCTCGTCGAGGACAACCATCGGAGCCCCCGCGCCCGGCCGCCGCCGCTCAGAAGCCGACGAGCGTCTGGAAGCGGTCGCGCTCGACGTGCTGGCGCCACAGCAGCTCGGCCAGCTCGTCGGGCTCGTGGTCTCTGCCGGGACCGATCGCGCCGGCGATCGCGGTGTGCGCGACGTGGACGCCTTCGTCCGCGACCGCCTCGTGCAGCATCCGCGCGTAGGCGACCTCGCCGGCGAACGAGACCCCGACGCCGGCCCGCAGCGGATACGGCTTGATCGCCGCGCCGCCGGTCGTGAAGAGGATCGTCCCGCGTCTCGCCGCGCGCATCGGCTCGAGCACCGCCCGCGTGGCGGCGACCGCGCCGAGGACGCTGAACGCGAGCGGGCCGCGCAGGTCGTCGACCGTCGTCTCCAGGAGGGGTCTCATGAACGCTCTCGCCGGCAGCGGCGAGTACTCCAGCACCTCGACCGGCCCGAGCCGCGCCGCGAGCGTGTGGATCGCGACGGTGAGCGCCTCCGTGTCGGTGATGTCGGCCGCGGCGCCGGCGGCGGTGATGCCCTGCGCGTCCAGTTCGGCGGCGAGCGCGTCGAGCTTCGACTGCGTGCGCGAGATCAGCCCGACCGGCAGCCCCTCGCGCCCGAAGCGCCGCGCGATCGCCCTACCGAGGTTGGGACCGGCACCGACGATCACGAGCGACATGAAGAAGATCCTACCGCCGGAGCGCCAACCGATTAGGCTCAGACGCGAATCTGGCCTGTCCCCGACGTAGGAGCGCTCCGATGCCCACGATCACCGTCCCTCGTGCGAACGTGACCCGCGACGAGGCGATCGCCGCGCTGCGTCCCCAGCTCGACGCGCGCGTCAAGCTCGAGCCGAGCGGCTCGCCCGACGTGTTCGAGGCGAAGACTGGCACCCTGTCCGGCGCCAAGGTCCACATCCGCCAGCACGACGGCGCGACCCAGTTCCACGTCCACGGGACCGGGATCATCATCGGCCGCATCATCAACGAGCTGACGATCGCCCGCAGAGTCGCCGCCGCGCTCGACAGAGCGTCGGCGACCCTCGCGGCGCCGCCGTCGCCGCCGGCGCCCTAGCCGGCTAGCCGTCGTACGGCTCGCCGGGGATCCGGTAGAGCGCCTTCCACGGCGAGATCGTCCCGCCCTGGCCGACGCCGCCGGGCAGGTCGCCCTGCGTGTACCAGCTGGCCTGGTAGGGGAGGCCGTGGTAGAGCACTCTGTCGCCGGCGCGGAAGACCTTCGTCGCCGCCCAGGCCGGGTAGGTGCCGGCCGGGAGCGTCGGCAGCATCGGCGCTCTGTCGGTCTTCAGGACGGGTCCGACCAGTCTCCACGGCGACTGGCCCGCGGTGAGGTTGGTGGCGTCGGGCGTCGCGCCCTGCGAGTAGTACTTCGCGACGTAGACGGCCTGGTGCCAGACGACCTTGTAGCCCTCGCGGTAGGCGACGGTCGGCTGCCAGATCGGATACGGGCTCTTGGCGGGGACGTCGGCCGTCGCGGTCGTCGCGTCCGGCGCCAGGTCCGGCGTCGTCACCGCCGCCGCGCCGGCGCGGGCGGTCCCGGGCAGCTGGTTGAAGATCTTCGAGAACTGCAGCGGCTGCTGGGCGACGCCGCTGCACACGTTCGAGTGCGTGCCGGTGACCGCGAACGTGACGCCGCACTGCGCGTCGCGGTTGAGCGACCAGATCGAGACGCGCGCGACGTCGTGCGCGGCGGCGAAGGCCTCGACCGCCTTCGCGTCGGCGATCGAGACGCGCTCGCCGTCGGTGTCGTTCTGGCCGATCATCACGGTGAGGCCGAACTTGCGCCACGCCTGCGCGGTGCTCAGCCGCGTGCCGGCGCCGGCGTAGACCGCGGCCAGCTGTCTCGCGCTCGAGGTGGCCGAGTCGAGGATCGCCGCGCGCATGTCCTTCGCGGCGGACGGGACGCCGAAGTCCATCGCCATCACGTTGACGCCCGCGAGGTCGACCTTCGCGTTCAGCATCGTGCGGATGACCGCGAGCGCGTCGGGGTTCATGCCGTCGGGGGTGACCGGCAGCGTCAGCCAGACGGCGAGGCTGCCGCCCTTGGCGCGGACGCTGTCCTGGACCGCCTTGATCGCGGTCGCCCGACGCGCGTTGGCCGCCGTGTCGTCGAGCGCGGCTCCCTCGACGTCGAAGTCGACGGTGTCGGACGCGTAGCGCGAGACGACCGACTGATAGGCCGTCTGGAGCTTGGCGGGATCGCTGCAGGCGACCGCCAGCTCGCTGTTCGCCTGGCCGCCGAAGGAGACGATCGCGTCGCCGCCCTCGCCGTGCAGCTGCTCGATGCGGCGGTCGAGGTCCATCGCCGTCGCGGCGCCGTCGAGCGTCTCGTAGGTGCCCCACGTCGGCGTGCAGGCGTCGGCCGCCTTGGCACCGGCGACGACGAAGCCGAGCACGACGTCGCGCGCGGGGTTGGCGGACGCGTCCTGGAAGGCGACGGTGGGCGTGAGGGTCGCGTCGACGTAGGGCGCGTACCACGGGCCCTTCTCGCCGGAGGTGGCGGCGCGGGCCGACGTGGTCGTGGTCGTGTGGCGCACGACGACGAAGGCGCCGCCGCCGATCACCACCACGAGGAGCAGGGCGATCAGGACCCGCCACGGCGACAGCTGCGGCTCGGGCGCGTCCGGCAGCGTCGCGGGATCGGGCGGCTCGATCGGGCTCATCGCCCGACCTCGTCGTCGCTCGCGACGGCGGCCCCGTCGGTCGCGCGGCGCGGCACGCCGAGATCGTCGGCGCGGCCGGTCGGCCGGTCGCTCTCGCGGCGGCCCATGAACGCGGGCAGGTCGGTCTCACGGCGGCCGTCGCCCTCGCGACGGCCCACGTCGGAGCGACGCTCGGGCACCACTGCGGTGGCGGTCGGCGGGGCGATGCTGGTGCCGGTCGCGCTGCCGTTGCCGTCGCGGCCCGAGGTCGAGCGGCGCTCGGCGCGGCGGACGCCGTCGGCGGGCGCGTAGGCGAGCGTCTGGGACCAGTGCGAGGCAGGCGGCTCGGCGGCGATCGCGATGCGGGCGGCGGCGCGCTCGGCGCGCATCGGGCGCTGCGGCCGGTAGAGCCAGCTGACGACGTTGCGCCAGACGTCGACGATCGAGTTGCCGACGCCGATGTAGGCGAGGATCGCGTAGCTCGCGAGCGTCGCGTTGAGGCCGGCCAGCACGACGTTCACCCAGTGGTGACGGTGGAGGTCGGCGAGCAGGACGAGCACCGAGAAGGCGACGAACACGTACGGCATCACGACGAACGTGAGGCCGGGCGTCGTCCGCGTGTGCACCTTCGGGGTGCGTCTGAACGCCGGGCGCCCGCCGATCAGCACCTGCAGCAGCGACGCCCCGACCCCCGCGATGTTGACCGCCAGCAGCACGAGGTTGAAGCCGTAGAGCCCGAAGATGTCGCTGCGCCGGTAGCCGCAGTGGCGCAGGTCGACGGCCATCATCAGGAAGTAGGGGATCGAGATCAGCAGCACCAGCGGGCTGATCAGCTGGTCGTTGAACTGGTAGAGCAGGAGGAAGATCAGGCCGAACGAGGCCCACGCGATCGACGCCATGTAGTTGATCCGCAGGAACGTCTCGCTGAGGTGCTGGCGCTCGCCGCGGGCGCGCTTGGCGCGGATCTGGCGCCACAGCGCCGGCAGGATCAGCAGGCCGCCGTTCGCCCACCGCTGGCGCTGGATCGAGAGCGCGCCGAAGTCCGGCGGGGTCGCCGAGTAGCTGAGCCGCTCGGGGTAGTTGAGGAGCGTCCAGCCGTGCACGCCGAGGTCGATGCTCGACTCGGTGTCCTCGATCACCGTGTGGTCGGAGATGAAGCGGCTGATCGTCCAGTCGCCGTCGTGGCTGACCTGGCGCAGGTCCTCGATCGCTCTCTTGCGCAGGATCGCGTTCGCGCCGACCCAGAAGGTCGCGTCGTAGTGCGTCATCCCCTGGTGGACCATGTACTGGATGTCGGTCGTCGCGCCGGCCATCCGCTCGAGCCGCGTCGTCGCGCCCGGGAACGCCGTGTAGGGCGCCTGGGCGACCGCGACTCTGGCGTGCTGCTGCTGCTGCAGCAGGTGCACGATCCGGATGCAGTACTCGGGCAGCAGGAGGCTGTCGGCGTCGAGCGTCAGGACGTAGTCGGGGTCGCGCACGACGAGGTCCGGGTCGCGGTCGGTGCGCAGGAGCGCGACGCCGCCGCCGGGGACCGCCATCTCGCGGTAGCTGTCGCCCATCAGCCCGATGTAGCTGTTCAGGTTCATCGCCTTGTTCGGCTCGTGCGAGAGCGAGACGAAGCGCTTGCGCTGGAACGAGGTGATGCGCGCGCCGAAGATCCAGGTCAGGCGCCGCAGCAGGTAGCGGAGGTGGGGGTGGGGGAGCGCGGCGCCCTCGCCGGCGGCCTCGCGCAGCGCCCGGGCGTTCGTCGTCATGTCGGTCGAGAGGCCGAGCAGGACGTTGTCGACGAGGAAGCGGTCGGTGTGGTCGGAGACCTCGTAGGCGGCGGCGTAGTCCGAGAACCAGGCGGCCGCGTGCTCGTACTCGGCGGCGACGTCGCGGACGTCCTCGACGGTCGTCTCGCCGCCGTTGATGTACTTCGTCTCGAAGCAGTCGAGCGCCGTCTGGAAGCGCGTCAGCGGCTCCCCGAGCAGCGCCTCGATCTCGCGCGGCAGCCGCTGGGCGGCGGCCAGCATCGCCGCCGGGCGCGCGTACTTCGGCTCCGGCGGGTCGTCGATCAGCAGCACGACCTCGAGGTCGGGGTACTCCTGCAGCGCGGCGGACAGCACCGTCATGCGGTTGACGCGCTCGTCCTCCTGGTAGGAGGGGATCAGGACGGTGAGCGACGGTGCC
>JAATFK010000251.1 GCA_015655225.1 Solirubrobacterales bacterium
CGGGCGGCGCGGTCGGTCTCGTCGGCGCCGAGCATCCGCACCAGCTCGCCGAGCACGGCCTCGCCGCTGCCGAGGTCGGCGACGGTCGTCGTCGCGGTCTCGCCGGAGCCGTCCTTCGCGATCCGGAAGTGGCGGTCGGCGTGCGCCGCGACCTGCGGCAGGTGGGTGATGCAGAGGACCTGACGGCCGGCCGCCAGCGCCCGCAGCTGCGAGCCGACGGCGTTCGCGGTGCGCCCGCCGATGCCGGCGTCGACCTCGTCGAAGACGAGCAGCCCGGCGCCCGCCTCGACGTCCGCGTTGGCGACGCCGAGCAGCGCCAGCATCACGCGCGACAGCTCGCCGCCGGACGCGATCTCTCTCAGCGGGCCGGCCGGCACCCCCGGGTTGGCGGCGATCAGCAGCTCGACCGTGTCCGCGCCGGTCGCGCCCGGCTGCTCGCGCTCGCCGAGCGCGACCTCGAAGCTCGCGCCCGCCATCGCCAGCTCCGCGAGCCGCTCCCGCACCGCCGCCGAGAGGCCCGGGGCGGCCGCCTCGCGCGCGCCGCGCAGCTCGGCCGAGACGGCCGCGAGCCGCTCGCGCGCGGCGGTCAGCTCGGCGCTCGCCTGCTCCAGCGCGGCCTCGGCGCCGGTCAGCTCGTCGCGGCGGGCGCGGCACTCGGCGGCGTGCGCGAGGACGGCCGCGATCGTCCCGCCGTGCTTGCGCTCCAGGCGGGCGAGCGCGGCGAGCCGCTCCTCGACCTCGTCGAGCCGCCCCGGCTCGGCCTCGATCCCCTGCTCGTAGCCGCGCAGCTCGGTCGCGAGGTCGTCGGCCTCCAGCGTCAGCGCGCGGTAGCGCTCGGCGAGCGCGTCGAGCTGCGGGTCGACGCCCGCGACCGCGTCGAAGTCGTGGCCGCCGGCCGCCAGCACGAGGCTCGCGCCCGCCTCGCCGCTCTCCGGCGCGAGCGCCTCGGCGGCGCCGAGCGCGGCCGCCCGCAACCCCTCGAGGTGGCGCAGCCGGTCCCGCTCGGCAGTCAGCTCGCGCTGCTCGGCCTCGGACGGGTCGACCTCCTCGATCTCGCGCAGCTCGAACTCGAGCAGGTCGAGCTCGCGCTCGCGCGCGCCGCCGATCGCGCCGAGCTCCTCGGCGCGCCGGACGAGCGCCCTGACCTCGCCGTTCGCGGCCGCCGCCCGCGCGCGCCGCTCCCGCTGCTCGGTCCCGCAGAAGCCGTCGAGGATCTCCAGCTGCGCGGAGGCCAGGGTGAGCCGCCGGTGCTCGTGCTGGCCGTAGAACGCGAGCAGCTCGCCGCCCAGCTCACGCAGGTCGCCGACCGTCGCGGAGCGGCCGTTCAGGTACGCCCGCGTGCGGCCGTCGGGCCAGACACGGCGGGCCAGGACGATCTCCTCGGCATCCTCCGGCAGCCGCTCGGCGAGCAGCGGCCGCAGCCGCTCGACGTAGTCGAAGACGCCCTCGACGTACGCCTCCGATGCGCCCGGGCGGACGATCCCGCTGCGCGCCTTGCCGCCCAGCAGCAGGTCGAGCGCGTGCGCCAGCATCGTCTTGCCGGCACCGGTCTCGCCCGTCAGGACGTTCAGGCCCGGGCCGAGGCGCAGCTCGGCCCGCTCGATCAGCAGGAGGTTCTCGACGCGCAGCTCGTGAAGCATCCCCGCAGGTCTAGCAGCCGTGGCCGACGGATCGGCCCCGTCGTCACACGGCGTTGACGAGCCGCCCGAACTTCTCCCGCAGGCGGTGGTAGAAGCTCGCGTCGTAGGTCTGCGCGAGCGTGCCGACGCCGTGTCTGAAGCGCGCCGAGAGCGCGCCGCCGGGGGCCAGCTCGCAGACGGGGCGGCCGTCGACGCTGACGTCGACCGGCTCCTCCTCGGAGCGGTTGCGGACCGTGATCGCGTCCTGCGGGGCGATCACGAGCGAGCGTGCGGTGAGCGAGTGCGGGGCGATGAACGAGACCGCGTAGCCCTCGACGCCCCACGCCATCACGGGGCCGCCGTTGGCGAGGTTGTAGCCGGTCGAGCCGGCGGGGGTGGCGATCACGAGCCCGTCGCAGCGGACGCGGCCGACCTCGTCGGCGCCGACGTCGAACGCCAGGTCGGCGACCCGCTGGCCCTTCTGACGGTGGAACGACACGTCGTTGACGGCGGTCCACGTCTCGCCGTCGATCGTGACCTCGATCCCTGGCAGCGTCAGCGTCTCGAAGTCGCCCCGGAAGGCGCGCTCGAGCCCTTCGCCGATCTCGTCGGGGTCGATCGTCGCGAGAAAGCCGACCTCGCCGTAGTTGACCGCGTAGACCGGCACGCCCGAGTTCGCGTAGGCGCGCAGGCCGTGGAGGATCGTCCCGTCGCCGCCGAGCACGAGGCACAGCTAGACGTTGCGGTCGAACGGCGCGTCGACGACGATCCCGGGCCCCGGCTGGAGCTCGTGCTTGCTCGTCTCCTCGGCCGAGAAGCGCAGCACGCTGCCGTGACGCTCGGCGACCTCGCGCAGCAGCAGCAGCGCGGCGCTCGTCTCGCTCGCGCGGCGGTGGGTGAAGACGGTCGCGACCCGCACGGGGCGGCGGCCGTTCACGGGCGCTGGTCCTTGCCGGGCGCGGAAGGACGAAGGTCTTCCGAGGGATCGCGAGTGCTCTGCGCGTGGCGATCCCCGGGCTCCACCTCGGTGACGGCCGCGCCGAGGTCGACCACGCCCGGGCGCGCGCCCTCGGCGAGCCAGAGGAACGTCTCGCGGTTGCCCTTCGGTCCCGGCAGGCCGGAGGAGGCGAGCCCGAGCACGGATGCGCCGAGTCCCTGAGCCGCCTGCGCCGCCGCGACGAGCGCGCGGCGGCGCTCCAGCGGGTCGCGCACGACGCCGCCCTTGCCGACCCGCTCGCGGCCGACCTCGAACTGCGGCTTGACCATCGCGAGGCAGTCGAACCGCTCGGCGGTGCACGCGAGCACGGAGGGCAGCACCTTCGCGAGCGAGATGAAGGAGACGTCGATCACGACCAGGTCGGGCGCGTAGGGCAGCTCGCCCGGATCGATCGCGCGGGCGTTGCGGCGCTCCAGGACGGTCACGCGCTCGTCGGTGCGGATGCGCCAGTGCAGCTCGCCGTAGGCGACGTCGAGCGCGACCACGTGCTCGGCGCCGCGCTGCAGCAGGCAGTCGGTGAAGCCGCCCGTCGAGGCGCCGA
>JAATFK010000295.1 GCA_015655225.1 Solirubrobacterales bacterium
CGAAGGTCGTGTGCGCGACGCTCCCGCGCACCCCCGAGGTGACGATCGGGTCGGTCGTCAGGAAGTCCGAGCCGCCGCCGACGATCGCCCCGAAGGCGGCGACCGAGACGTCGTTCTCGGTCGCCCCGGCGGTCGTCGCGGCGACCGCCGCCGTCATCCCGTCGACCGTCAGGCGGCAGGCGTCGCGGATCTGGACCAGCTCCTCGTCGGACTTCACGCGCCGGACGCGCTCGACCAGGCCGGAGCCGTCGACCGTCGTGCCGAGCGCCCCGGTCAGCGCGACCCAGGTGCGGGCGGTGAGGAAGGCGCTCGTCTGCTCGACGCCGATCCGCGCGCCGGCGGGAGCGAGCCGCTGCGCCGCCCGCGCCGCGACGGTGACGGCGTCGTCGGTGTCGCCGACGGTCGAGAAGCGCTTCAGCCACGTCGTCGCGGCCGCGACCTCCAGCTCCATGTCGCGGATCACCATCTCGGGATCCTGGTCGAGCGGGACGAGCAGGCAGAGGAACGACGAGTAGCCGATCGTCTCGTAGCCGGTCAGGTACGTGACGTTCTCCGGTGCGAAGAGGAGGAGGAGCTCGAGCCCCTCCTCCACCATCGCCGCTCGCACGCCCGACAGGCGTCGCTGGAGCTCGTCCGTCGAGAACGCGGGGGTGAAGTCCGCGATCGCGGCAGCCGCCGCGGCGACCTGGTCGTTGGGTGTGAGCTGTGCGGACATGCGATCAGGAGCCCGCGTCGTACTGCGTCGTCATCAGGTCGCTCATCGGGATCCCTCTCGCGTCTCTCAGCTCACCGAGGCTGGAGAGCACGTTCACCTGGTTCGCGACGGCCGCCGAGGACATCTGGCCGGTCGTGTTGATCCCGTCCATGAACAGGCCGAAGGAGAGCTTCAGGGTGGCCGGGTCGGTGCCCTTGAACTGGTTGTCCGCGAGCAGTCTCTCGGCCGCGTCGGGGTTCGCCTTCATCCACACCGACGCCTGCGAGACGGCGTTGGAATAGTCTCTCACCAGCTGCGGGTGGGACTTCGCCCACGAGTCCTGCACGGCGACCGAGGTGAAGTCGTAGTTCGCGAACACCGGCAGCGAGCTGTCACCCTTGATGATCACCTTGCCGGTGCCCTGCTGCTGGGCCACGTACGGGTCCGGCGGCGAGAGCATGAAGCCGTCGATTCTGCCCGCTCTCAGGGCGCCCGTGAGCGTCTCGCCGTTGCCGACCGGGACGAAGTTCGACTTCGACGGGTCGGCGCCCACGCTTCTCATGTAGTACCGCGGATAGAGGTCGGTCGGGGCGCCGGGGGCGGTGATCCCGATCGTCAGGCCCTGCAGCGCTCTGAACTTCGCGTCGTTCGGCGAGCTGGTGGTGATGCCCTGCTTCTGCATCGCCTTGTCACTCATCACGAAGTCCATCGACATCGGTCTCTCTAGGTTGTAGAAGAACTTGATGTTCTTGCCCTGGTTGTGCAAATTCACCACGTCGTCGGCGCCGAGGTCGACGAACTGCGCGCTGCCGGAGATCAGCGCGGCGACGCCGAGCTTGCCGCTCGAGATCTCGGTGAACGTGAAGTCGAGTCCGTTTCTCTTGAAGAACCCTCTGTCCTGCGCGATGTAGATGGGCGCCATGCTCATGACCTTGAAGCCGGCCTCGGAGACCTTCGTGAGGCTTCTTCCACCGGACGAGCCGGAGGAGGAGCTGCTGCTGCTGCTGGACGACCCGCTGCTGCCGCACGCGGAGACGCCGACGGCGGCGGTGATGGCGAGGGCGGCGAGGGCCGCGCCTCTGGAGCTGCGATGGAACATCGGTACTCTCCTGCGTCAGTCGTTTAGACGGGTCGTCCCGCCACGGGGGAAGCCAGCGACTCGAGCGCCGAGACCATGCGCTCCAGAGCGGACTCCCAGACGCTCTCCTCCTGTGCGAAGCAGATGCGGAACCTGCCGCGTCCGCTTGGTCCGAACTGGTATCCGGGATTGACGATCACGTCGGCGTCGTTCATCAGGGCCACCGCGACCTCCTGATCGGAGATGCCGTCGACGTTCAGCGACGGGAAGGCGTAGGCGGTGCCGCCGGGCAGCTCGACGTCGAGCACGCTCGAGGCGGCGATCCGCGCGACCGTCATGTCGCGCAGCCGCTCGTAGTCGGCGACGCGGTCGGCGAGGAACGCGGCGTCGTCGCGCAGCCAGTGCACGAGCGCCCACTGCGCGTAGGCGGGGGCGCGCAGCGCGGCGACGCTGAGGACGTCCTCCATCGCGTCGATCAGCGGGGCGGGAGCGGTCGCGACGCCGAGGCGGTAGCCGCTCAGCGACTCGGTCTTCGACGGCCCCGAGACCGTCACCGTGCGGTCGGCCATCCCCGGCAGCGTCGCGAGGTGCAGGTAGGGGCGGCCGTCGTAGACGAGCCGCGCGTAGAGCTCGTCGATGATCACCACGAGGTCGTGCTCGACCGCGAGCTCGGCGACCGCGCGCAGCGTCTCGTCGTCGAGCACCGCGCCGGTCGGGTTGTTCGGGTTCGAGAGCACGATGCAGCGCGTCCGCGGTCCGATCGCCAGGCGCAGCGCGTCGGGGTCGATCGAGCCGGCGCCGTCGGACCAGCTGAGCGGGACGTGGTCGACCTCCGCGCCGAGGAAGCGGATCAGCCGCTCGTAGGCGAGATAGTCGGGATCGGCCAGCACGACGCGGTCGCCCGCCTCCAGCAGCGCCGCGAGCGCGATGAAGAGCGCCGCCTGCGAGCCGGGCGTGAGGATCAGCTCGGTCTCCGGGTCGATCGGGATCCCGACGAAGCCGCTGAGCGACGCCGCGACCTGCTCGCGCACCTCGCCGTCGCCGCGGTAGGGCGTGTAGCTCGGCCCGCCGCCGCTCGCGGCCCGCGTGAACGCCTCGAGCGCCCACGCCGGCGCCGGGAAGCGCTTCGTGTCGGCGAACGTGATGTCGAGCAGCGGGCGCTTGAGCGAGCGCGCGTGCGCCAGCAGCGCCCGTTCGGCGGCGACGACCGACGGGATCCCCTCGCCGGCTCGGCCGGAGAGGTGGAGGCGCCCGATCTGGGCGCTCGTCGGACGCACGTCGTCGAACTCGGGGACGGTGGTCATCGCGAGGGTTCCTTCTGATCGTCGGGGTTGGCCGCGGCATGCTCCTCGCCGCGTGCGAGCTGGGCGAGCAGCGCCTCGCGCCCGCGAACGACGTGGTCGGCGATCGCCGCCTTGAGGCCGGCGCCGTCGCGCCGGCGGCAGAGCGCCACGAGGCCCTCGTGCTCGTCGATCGACTGCCAGCGGTGGGAGCCGTCCGCGAGGAAGAGGTAGACGTAGCGGTCGGCGACGTCGCGCAGCCGCGTCACGAGGCCGTGCGTCCGCTCCATGTCGGCGCGCTCGTAGAGGCGGTCGTGGAAGCGGCGGTCGCTGAAGAGGAAGCCCTCCAGGTCGCCCGCCTCGGCGAGCCCGCGCTGCTCCTCGATGTTCGCCTCCAGCTCCGCGACGAGCGCGTCGTCGACCCGCGGGACGGCGGCCTCGGCCAGCAGCGTCTCGAGCGCCACGCGGGCGCCGTAGGTGTCGCGCAGGTCGGCGGGCGAGAGCTCGGAGACGATCGTCGCCCGCTGAGGGTGGATCTCGACGAGCCCCTGGGCGCTCAGCCTCGTGAGCGCCTCGCGCACCGGCATGCGGCTGATCGAGAGGGCCTCGCAGAGGTCGACGAGGTCGAGGCGGGCGCCGGGCGCGAGCTGGCCGGTGACGATCCGGCGGCGCAACTCGTTGTGCGCGAAGTCGCTCTTCGTGAGCGGCGCACCGCGGTCGAAGCCGGCCGTCTGAGGCGAATCATGGATCTGAAATCTTGGATACATGTGACGCTGAACACCGTACGCACGCCGCTGGTTACGCACCACCGACCACATGTCCGACCTTTTTGTGGATCCGTTGGCCGGGCGGAATCACCCGGCCCGACCGACTCGACGCGCCGCGGGATCGGCGTGGACGGAGGGCTCCGTCCACGCCGATCGCTCACGAGCGGCGCGGTGCCACGATCAGCTTCCCGCGTCGGGAAGCGGCGGGGCTACGCGACGCGGCGCACCGTCACGGCGGTTCCGTACGCGGCGACCTCGCTCATGATGTCGCCGATCTCGTTGCAGTCGAAGCGCATCGCGAGGACCGCGTTCGCGCCCCGCTCGCGGGCCGCGTCCTTGAGCCGGTCGGTCGCGTGGATCCGGCTCTCGGAGAGCAGCTTCGTGTAGCCCTTGACCTCGCCGCCCGCGATCGTGCGGAAGGATGCGCCGATGTTCGAGAAGGCGTTGCGGGCCCGCACGATCAGGCCGAAGACCTCGCCGTAGACCTCGACGATCTCATAGCCCGGCAGGTCGTTCGTGGTGGTGATGATGATGTCGTCGCTCATGGCGCAACCGTCCCATGTCGGGCGCTCGGACACAAGCCGCGCTGGACGCCTTGACTTTTGACCGGCGCGTCCCCGCTCGCTACGGTCGCCCGCGTGTCGACACCGGAAAGAGGTACGCAGGTCGCCTTCGTCCTCGGCTGGACGATGTCCGAGCTGTACGGCGAGCCGTTCGCCACCCTGCAGCCGGCGCCGAGCCCGCGCGAGCGCCTGCTCGGGTTCGGCGGCCTCAGATCCTCCCAGCGGGTCGCGCTGCGGCTCGACCAGGTCGACGCCGCGCTCACGCAGCTGAAGGCGTCGATCGACGCCGGAGGCCTCGCGCCGCCGACGACCGCCGCGATCCGGGCCGTCTACACGGGCGCCGACGGCGACGGCGTCCCGGCGGCGGCGAGGCGGGCGATCTACGACGTCCACGTGGCGATCTTCTCGACCCTCACCGCCGCCTCCGCCGACCTCGGCCGCGCCTACGGCCTCGGCCGCGCGCTCTCGGACACCTGCCACGTCCCCGACGACCGCGGCGCGTTCTGCGAGCTGTGGGAGCACTTCCGGCTCGAGACCGTGCGCGGCTGGCTGACCGACGGGGCGACGCAGTTCCCCGCGCACAGCGCGAAGGGGGTGCTCGACTCGCTCAGCCGCTGGGAGGCGTGGACAGCGAACGCCCTCGGCGTCCTCCCCGACGAGGACGCGTGGAGCCCGAAGCACGCGCCGGTGAAGGCGCTGAAGGCGGAACTGCGGCGCCAGGGACAGCTCTGGCGCGGGCTCCTCTCGGGAGAGAAGAACGCGAGCGACGCCCTTACCGCCGACACGTACGTCGAGGCGGCCGGGTCGCTCGTGCGGCGCAGCACGGAGGTCGTGTGGCCGTTCGTGCTGCGGTGGTCGCCGCTGCTGCTGGGGACGGCGGCGGTCGTCGTCGGGCTGGTCTTCGCGATCGCCGCCGTCCTCCCGCACGGCGCCTCGCAGCTGGTCGCGATCATCGGCACGGTCGCCGCCGCGCTGGGGATCACCTGGAGAACGGTGGGGAGCTCGGCGAGAGGCGTCGCGACGATGCTGGAGGGTCCGCTGTGGCAGTCCGAGCTGGATCTCGCGGTCGGGCGCGCGATCACGTTCCTGCCCGCCGCCCCGGTGGTCGAGCCGCGCGCCGACCTCCTGCTCGGCACCCCGCGCTACCTGCGCGAGCTCGAGGAGCTGGGCGGCTCGACGGGGGCGGCCGTCACGGCCGACGCGCTCGTCGCGAAGCTCGACCACTCGCTCTGGAGCCGGCTGCGGCGTCGCTCCTCCAAGGACGAGGTCGTCTATTGGCTCGCGTGGGCGACGCCGGCCGGCTACCTGAAGCGCGTCGAGGACGGCTACCGGATCACCGACGAGGGCAGACGCCTCGCGCGCCTCCCCCAGAGACGGCCCGACACCGTCCGGGCCGAGCTGGCGGTAGGCCAGGCCGAGGCCTAGCCGACCGAGCAGGTCAAAACTGCTCCCCTTGAGGGGGAGCAGATTTGACCTCTTCCGCTAGGCCGGGGTCCCCGCCGCGCTCGTCAACAGCTCGCCGGCGACTCGGTCGGCCGACTCGGCCGTGCCGCCGAGCAGGCGGCGTGAGAGCTGTGCGCGGCGGAACCAGAGCGGCGCGTCGTGCTCCCAGGTCGCCCCGATCCCGCCGTGCACCGAGATCAGCTCGCGCGCGGCGAAGTCGAGCGCGCCGCCGGCGGCGACGCGCAGCGCGCTCGCCGCGAGCGGGAACTCGCCCGGCGCGTCGTCGTAGGCCCAGCCGGCGTAGTAGAGCAGCGAGCGCGTGTTCTCCTGGCGCCGCAGCACCTCCGTCAAAGCATGCTTCACGGCCTGGTAGGAGCCGATCGCGCGCCCGAACGTGAAGCGCTCCTTCGCGTAGGTGACCGACCGCTCCAGCGCCTCCTCGACCGCGCCGAGGCCCTCGGCCGCCAGCAGCCCCTGGGCCAGGAACCAGGCCGAGCGCAGCCCCTCGTCGTCCAGCTCCAGCGCGCGACCCTGGGCGCCGTCGAACGTGACGTGGCCGAGCGAGCGGGTCGCGTCGTAGGCGGTCGTCGCCTCGACGCGGACGCCGTCGGCGCGCTCGCCGACCGCGACCGCGACCGGCGTCCCGTCCTCGTCCACCCCGACGACCACGAGCAGGTCCGCCCCAGGCGCGTCCGGCACCCACGCGACGTGGCCGGTGACGGTCGCCAGCTCGCCGTCGCGGACGACCGTCGGCGCCGGCGCGCGGCGCTTCCCGCTCGCCGGCTCGGCCGTCCACGCCGGGTCGCGGTCGTCGCCCGGCCGGGCCGGGACGTACGCCGCGCGGATCGTGCCGTCGGCCAGCTGGCCGAGCGACTCGGGGGAGAAGCCGGCGCGGTCGAGCAGCGCCGTCGCGGGCAGGTGGCCGAGCAGCGGGATCCCCGCCAGCACACGGCCGGCCTCGGCCAGCACGAGCATCGCGTCGAGCGCGCCGAGCCCGGCGCCGCCGTGGTCCTCGCTGATCAGGAGCCCGGTCCAGCCGGCCTGGATCGCGGTCGGCCAGAGGTCCGGCAGCGCGCCGCCCTCCAACGCCTCGCGCGCCGCCGCGACCGTGTTCACACGGCCGAGCGCGCCGCGCGCGGCCTCGCGCAGGAAGACCTGCTCGTCGGAGAGCTCGAAGTTCATGCCCCCACCTCCTGACGTTCCTTCGCCCGCAGCTCGGAGAAGGGGATGCCCTTGTCGAGTCGCGGCTCGGGCGGCAGCCCCAGCACGCGCTCGCCGACCGTGTTGCGCAAGATCTCCTCGGTGCCGCCGGCCGACTTCAGCCCCGGCAGGAAGGAGATCAGGTAGGACCACTCGCTGTCCGAGTCGAGCGCCTCCGGCCCGATCACGTCGGCGATCAGGTCGCCCGCCTCGATCGCGGCGTTGACGGCGGTGACCTTGCCGAGCCCCGCCTCCGGGCCCGGGATCTGGCCGCGCGAGAGGGCGGTCAGCAGGCGGTAGCCGGTGAAGCGCAGGGCGAGCAGCTCGGTCGCCAGGGCGCCGAGCCGCTGGCGCACCTCGGGGTCGGCGGCGGCGACCGGGTCGCTCGCGATCGCGCGGGCGAAGCGCTCGCCGGAGTAGCCGAGCCCCTCGCTGCCGGCGCCGATCGTGAGCCGCTCGAACATCAGCGTCGTGAGCGCGACGCCCCAGCCGCCATTCACGGCTCCCACCTCGCTGCCGGGCTCCAGCCGCACGTCGTCGAAGAAGACCTCGTTGAACTCGGGCTCGCCGGAGATCTGGCGCAGCGGGCGGATCGTCACGCCCTCGCCGTCCATCGGCACGACGAACATCGTCAGCCCTCTGTGCTTCGAGACGTCCGGGTCGGTGCGCGCGAGCAGCAGGCCGTAGGCGGCGAACTGCGCGTTCGTGGTCCAGACCTTCTGGCCGCTGATCCGCCAGCCGCCGTCGTCCTCTCGCTTGGCCCGCGCCTGGATGCCGGCCAGGTCGGAGCCGGCGGCCGGCTCGGAGAAGAGCTGGCACCAGACCTCGTCGGCGTGGAGCATCGGGCCGAGGTAGCGCTGCTTCTGCTCGTCGCTGCCGTGCGCGATCAGGGTCGGGCCGAGCATGCCGACGCCGATCGTGTCGAGGATCCCGGGCACGCCCGCGCGCGCGATCTCCTGGTTGACGATCACCTGCTCCAGCGGGCCTCTGCCCTGGCCGCCGTGCTCGGCGGGCCAGGTGACGCCGACGAAGCCGGCCTCCGCGAGGCGGCGCTGCCAGCCGCGGTGGGCCTCGACGGCCGCCTCCTCGTCACCCCGTCCCCGCGTGTCGGGCGCGTGCTGCCTGTTCTGCTGCAGCCAGCCGCGCACGTGCTCGCGGTAGGCCGCTTGGTCCGGCGTGTCGTTGAGATCCACGGCGCGACTCCTCCCTGGCTGACTGGCCAATCACTTCCTCCGACCACCATATCGCGGGCTCTCGCGGGAGTCGTCGCTTGGCGGTGAACGGGCGGCCCGGTCAGCCGCGTCGCAGCGCCGCGAAGCCGGCGTTCAGCAGCGCCGCCGACTGGTCGGGGGCGTCGACCGAGTTCAGCATCACGACCAGCAACCGCGTGCTGCCTCGGTGCGCTGCCGAGACGAGGCAGCTGCCGGCGGCGTCGGTGAAGCCGGTCTTGACGCCGAGGACGCCCGGGTAGTGCAGCCGCATCAGTCCGTTGTTGTTGTAGAGGTAGACCTTCCCGCCCTTGATCGGGAGCGGCAGGATCGCGCTCGGCGTCCGCACGATCTTCGCCAGCCGTGGCTGGGCCAGCAGGTCGTGCGCGAGCAGTGCGAGGTCCGGCGCGCAGGAGTGGTTGCCCTGGTCGACGTAGCCCGACGGCGACGCGAAGCGGCTGCAGGTGAGGCCGAGCGCTCTCGCCTTCGCGTTCATCATCGCGACGAACTTCGCGGGCGTGCCGGCGACCTTCTGCGCGAGCGCGTAGGCGGCGTCGTTGCCGGACGGCAGCAGGAGGCCGTAGAGCAGCGTCTCGAGGTTGACGAGCTTGCCGCGTGGCAGCACGCCGACGCGCGAGCCGGGCGCGTTGACCGCGAGCCGCGTGATCGGGACGTGCGCGTCCGCCGGCTCGTGCTCGACCGTCAGCAGCGCGGTCATCATCTTCGTGATGCTGGCGATCGGCAGCTGCCGCTCGGGATGCCAGCTCCACAGCACCTGGCCGGTGCGCTCGTTCACCAGCAGCGCGCTCTTCGGCGGCTTGCCGAAGTGGACGTGGACGGCCTCGCTCGCGGGCGCGGCGGTGCGCCCGTAGGCGTGCAGGAGCGCGGGCGCGGGCGGCGGCGAGGCGACCGTGGTCGCCGTCGTGGAGGCGCGGCCGTGGGCGGTGGCGGAGGAGCCGCGGCCGCCGCCGGTGCTCAGCACCACGACCGTCAGCGCGGCGGCGGCGAGCGCCACGAGCACCGTCACCGTCGCGAGCGCGGCGATGATCCGAGACCCCGCGCGCCGGCGCGCTCCAGCTTGGTACGTCACACCACGCAGGATGCCGGATGGGGACTCGGGATGCGGGGCGATCGGCGATCGGCGGGCCGGGCGCGCGATCGCGTGCACACCGAGGCCCGCACCCGATCCCGACGGAGGCCGTCAGATGCGTCAGCTCGTCCTCACCGGTCCGCGCCAGCTCGTCTGGCAGGACGTGCCCGACCCGCAGCTCTCGGGTGACGGGCAGGCGCTCGTGCGCCCGCTCGCGGTCGCCACCTGCGATCTCGACCACCCGATCGTGGCGGGGACGACGCCGTTCCCGCTCCCGGTTGCCCTCGGGCACGAGTGCGTCGCGGAGGTCGTCGAGGTCGGCAGCGCGGTCGGCTCGGTGAAGGTCGGCGACCGTGTCGTCGTGCCGTTCCAGATCTCCTGCGGGACGTGCGGCGCCTGCGCTCGCGGGCTGACGAGCGACTGCGAGCGCGTCGCGCCGCTGTCGATGTACGGCTTCGGCGTGGCCGGCGGCGAGCGCGGTGGCTTCCTCGCCGACCTCGTCCACGTCCCCTACGCCGACGCGATGCTCGTTCCGGTTCCCGAGGGGGTCGACCCGCGGGCGGTCGCGAGCGCGTCGGACAACATCGCGGACGCCTGGCGGCTGGTCGCGCCGTGGCTCGCCGAGTGGCCCGGGGAGGAGGTGCTGATCCGCGGCGGGGCGGGCTCGATCGGCCTCTACGCGATCGACGTCGCCCGCGCGCTCGGCGCGTCCCGCGTGACCTACCTCGACGTGGCGGGGGACCGCCTCGCGCTCGCCGCCGACCTCGGCGCCGATGTCGTCGAGCTGGTCGCGGAGGAGCCGCTGCCGCGCCTGCGCCGCGTCGCGATCACCGCCGACTTCTCCGGCACCGTGGACGGCCTGCGCCACGTCCTCGAGTGCACCGCGCCCGGCGGCCACTGCACGCACGCGGCGCCGATCTTCGCCGCGGACGTCCCGCTGCCGCTGCTCGCGATGTACACGTTCGGGGTGCACCTCCACGTCTCGCGCTGCGCCGCGCGGCCGGCGATCCCGGCGATCCTCGCGCTCGTCGCCGCCGGTCGCCTGCATCCCGAGCGGGTCACGACCGACGTGGTCGGCTGGGACGAGGCGGCGGCGGAGCTGGTGCAGCCGCGCACGAAGCTCGTGATCGCGCGCTAGCGCCGCGGCGGCTGGCTGAGCGCGCCGACGATCCCGAAGAAGAACAGCAGGAGGATCCCGACCGAGATCACGGCGAGCGCCGAGATGCCGTTGCGGGCGACGTCGTCGAGCGTCAGGAACGCGAGCCCGACGATGAAGAGGAGGACGATCGCGAGGACGATCCGGCGCGCCATCAGGCGGCGACCGCCGGCACGCGCGGCAGGACCTGCTTGCGGCGTTGGACGAAGAGCCGGATCGCGGCCGCGCCGAAGAGGAAGCCGCCGACGTGCGCCATGTACGCCACGCCGCCGCCCGCGCTGCCCATCGGATTCGCGAGCGAGGTCGCGCTGAAGACCGCCTGCTCGGCGAACCAGAACCCGAGCATCGCCCAGGCGGGCAGCTCGATCAGGGTGAACAGCAGCACGATGAAGACGACGGTGACGATCCGCGCGCGGGGATACAAGAGGATGTAGGCGCCGAGCACGGCGGCGATCGCCCCCGAGGCGCCGATCGTCGGGACGGCGGCGTTCGGCGCGACCGCGATCTGCAGCCCGATCGCCGCCAGGCCGCCGAGCAGGTAGAAGAGCAGGTAGCGCAGACGCGACATCGAGTCCTCCACGGTCGCGCCGAAGATGAACAGGAAGAGCATGTTGCCGAGCAGGTGGAGGATGCTGCCGTGGAGGAACATCCCGGTCAGCAGGGTGAGCCAGGCGGAGGGGCCCGACGGCGTGTGCTGGATCGTGACCGGGACGCCCGCGGTCGTGTGCTCGACCTGGCCCTCGCAGACGACGCTGCCGTGGGTGTCGAGCAGGACGGCCTCCTGGCCCGGCGCGGTGGCGGTCGCGCTCTCGCCGCACTGCTTGCCGGGATGCGTGACCTTGTAGGGGATCACGCCGTACTTGACGACCTCCGCGTCGCGCGATCCGGAGGTGATCCCGCCGTGCTGGATGCCGAAGTAGACGATCACGTTGATCAGGATCAGCGCGATCGTGACCAGCGGCAGCCGGTCCGTCGGGAGGTTGTCCTTGAGCGGGAACAAGCGGGCCGGGGCCGGCGGCGGTGGCCGGTGCTACGCGGTCGCGGCGAGCGGCCCGACGCCGGGCTGCTCCTGGGGCACGTGCTGGTCGGCGTGGTAGGAGCTGCGGACGAGCGGGCCGGCGGCGATGTGGTCGAAGCCGAGCGCGTAGGCGGCCTCTTCGAGCGCCTTGAACTCGTCGGGGTGCCAGTAGCGGACGACCGGCAGGTGGCGCTCGGTCGGGCGCAGGTACTGGCCGACCGTGAGGACCTGGACGCCGTGCTCGCGGAGGATCTCGAAGGTCGCGACCATCTCGTCGTGGGTCTCGCCGAGGCCGACCATCAGGCCGGACTTCGTGCGCACCTCGCCCTCGCCGTACTCCAGCGCGTTGGCCAGCACCCGCAGCGACCGGCGCCACGTCGAGCCGCGCCGCGCGACCGGGTACAGCCGCGGCACGACCTCGACGTTGTGGTTGAAGACATCAGGGCGCTCGTAGATGACCTTTGCGAGTGGCATCTCCTGGCCGCGGAAGTCCGGGGTGAGCACCTCGATCTTGGTGTTCGGCGACTGCTTGCGGATCTGGCGGATGACACCGACAAAGGCGTGTGCGCCGTAGTCGTACATGTCGTCGCGATCAACGCTTGTGATCACGGCGTGGCGCAGGCCCATGCGCGCGACCGACGCGGCCACGCGCGCGGGCTCGAGCGGGTCGTGCCAGGTCGGCTTGCCGCTGCGCACATTGCAGAAGCCGCAGCGACGGGTGCAGGTGTCGCCGAGGATCATGAA